>PARL01000021.1 GCA_002711465.1 Fidelibacterota bacterium
AAGATTGTTCTGGTGATTGTTTTGGTAATGCATCAATAGATAATTGTGGAGAATGTACAGGTGGTAATACAGGTATAGTACCTGATTCAACATGTTCAGGCTGTACTGATCCAACTGCAGATAACTATGATGAAGATGCTACCATAGATGATGGTACTTGTTTTTATGGAGAAGATGGTCCAATAGCATTTCAATTTGTAGAATCAACATCCCAAGCATTTTATTATGCTTTTGATGTTCATATTCAAGAAAACTTTGATAACACATTTCCAAGACCATTAGACGATGAAGATTGGGTAGGTGCATTTAAAGATTTAGATGGCGATGGTATAGGTGATGTTTGTGTTGGTGCAAGACAGTGGGATACCAGTGACTGTGGAGGTGGAATATGTGATATACCTTTAATGGGTGTTGATCCATTTAATGAGGCTGAAACAGAAAATTATATGCAAGAAGGAGATATTCCTGTCTTTATGATTTATGATCAATCAGAAAATGCTTTTTATGATGCACAAATATTAGGTAGTAATGGGTATGATTTTGCTGCAGTAGATTTTCCATGGTCGCCTAATGGGGTACAATTGATACAGGAAATTTCAGTAAGATATGATTGTTATGGAGACTTAGGTGGTCACGCATTTATTGATTATTGTGGATATTGCGTTGAAGGTAATACAGGTAATGATGAAGGTTATGCAGATTTAGGTTGTGATTGTGATAATCCTGCACCAGAAGAATATTGTATTGATACTGATGGAGACGAAATAGGTAATCCTGGAACAGAAACGCTTTATTGTTTAGAAGAATCAGAGGGTAACTCTTATCCTGTTCTACCTGAAGATTGGTACCTTGACTGTACTGATATATGTATCGAAGATCCTGAAAATGATATTGATGGCGATGGTTTTTGTGGAAATGAAGACATATGTCCATATGACTTCTATAATGATATAGATAATGATGGGATTTGTGGTGATGTCGATGAATGTCCATACGACTCTCAAAATGATATAGATAATGACGGAATTTGTGGTGATGTTGATGAATGTCCATATGACCCTGAAAATGATGCTGATAGTGATGGAATTTGTGGTGATGTTGATGATTGTCCATATGATCCAGATAATGATATTGATGGTGATGATATTTGTGGTGATGTAGATGTTTGTCCATACGATTACTATAATGATATAGATGGTGATGGTATTTGTGGTGATGTAGATGTTTGTCCATACGATTACTATAATGATGCAGATGGCGATGGTATTTGTGGTGATCAAGACACATGCGAATATGATCCAGAAAATGATGCTGATGGTGATGGAATTTGTGGTGATGTTGATGAATGTCCATATGATCCAGAAAACGATATTGATGGCGATGATATTTGTGGTGATGTTGATGATTGTCCCTACGATAACAATAATGATATAGATGGTGATGGTATATGTGGTGATGTAGATATTTGTCCTAATGATTACTATAATGATATAGATGGTGATGGTGTTTGTGGTAATGAAGATGTATGTCCATACGATGCAGAAGATGATATCGATGGTGATGGTATTTGTGATTGTACACTAGAAGATCCAAATGACTGTCCAGATGAAGATGATATATGTCCATATGATCCAGAAAACGATGCCGATAATGATGGAATTTGTGGAGATCAGGATGAATGTCCATACGATCCAGAAAACGATATTGATGCTGATGGTATTTGTGGTGATGTTGATGAATGTCCATATGATCCCTATAATGATGCAGACAACGATGGTATTTGTGGTGATTTAGATATCTGTCCAAATGATCCTGAAGATGATTTTGACGGAGATGGAATTTGTGGTGATGTTGATGAGTGCCCATACGATCCAGAAAATGACGCTGATGACGATGGAATTTGTGGAAATGATGATGATTGTCCATACGATCCAGATAATGATATAGATGGTGATGATATTTGTGGTGATGTAGATATTTGTCCTAATGATTACTATAATGATGCTGATAATGATGGTATATGTGGTGATGTAGATATTTGTCCAAATGATCCTGATGATGATTTTGATGGTGATGGAATTTGTGGTGATGTAGATATATGTCCATATGATTTTTATAATGATGCTGATTTAGATGGTATTTGTGGAGATGAAGATATTTGTCCAAATGATTCTCAAAATGATATTGATGGAGATGGTCAATGTTGTAGTGATGAAAACTCAGATGGTATTATTGATGATCCATATTGTGAATGTGCTGCAGATTATTATGATTGTAATGATGTATGCGGTGGTGATGCTATAGAGGATGATTGTGGTACATGTGACAACATTGATTGGAATGATTGTGACTATATTACAATGACATTTAATGATAACGCCAATTTATCTAGTTTCTATGTTTTACCAGAAGACACCTCAGTTGAAAGTGTTTTCTCAGATATATCATCAAATATTTTAGCAATAGCCGGTGCTTCTTCAGCTGCCATATATGATGATGAATGGTCTGGAACATTAGATAATATAGATCAAGAGTCTGGATATTGGGTTGTTATGAGCGATCAAGATGAACTATCTATAACAGGAACGCCTATAGATCCTGAAACTGCATATTCTTTAGAAGTAGGAGATAATTTGATTGGTTATCCTTTAAATGAATTCACTCCAATACTTGATGGTATGAATGATGAAGCTCAATTATCAATTAAAGCAATTTTAGGTGAAGGGCAATCTGCTTACAACTACAATGGTTTGTGGATTGGTAGTTTGCAGTATTTCACACCAAATTCAGGATATTGGTTTATAAGTAATGAATCTTTTGATTTTACATATCAAACATCTGAAGATTTGGGAAGGACAGCATTTGGTAACACATCTGTTCCAAGAAATCCAGAAAATTTTGATTATTATCAATCAAAAGGACAAGCTTTTTATTATGTTGAAAATATCGAAAATGCGATTGAAGGTGATTGGGTTTTAGCATACAATGACGATATTTTAGTTGGAGCAAGAAAATATGATGGTAGCATGATAGATATTCCAGTTATGGGTAATGATCTATCTGAATATACGGTTGGTTATTGTGAGTATGGTGATATTCCAACGTTTAAGCTTTATAGACCTTCTACTGGTATGTTAAACGATCTTAAAGGTGATACAGCTAGTTGGGAAAATCATAATATTTCTGTAATTGATAATCTTGGCTTATCTAATATGCCAACAGAAATAGCATTAGAGCCTGCTTATCCAAATCCATTTAATCCAACTACTAATTTATCTTATACATTAGTTAATGAGGGTGAAATTAAATTATCTATTTATGATATCAATGGTAGATTGGTTGAACATATAGTAGATTCCTATCAACATGCTGGATCTTATAATATTAGTTGGGATGCATCAACTTTTTCAAGCGGTATTTATTTTGTTTCATTATCTACTAATTCAAGTTTATTAACTCAAAAGTTAATATTAGTAAAATAAATATTACTTAAATTTCAATTATACTTAAAAAGGTAATCAATTTAGATTACCTTTTTTTGTATTAAAATTATTTCTATGCATCGTATCTTTAAGTGTAGAGGATGATTTAAAAATTATGATTAGATTATTAAATATTATATTATTTCTGCAATTTTTAATAAGTGTAGAAAATCCTATCTTAACTGATACATTGCACAATGATATTCAGTCAATTTTAAATTTTGAAAATAATGCAAAAGAATACTCATCTAAAATTGATAAAGTAAATTATTATGAAGATGTATCAAAAACTATTTATGATAAAACATTAAATCTTGAAAAAAATACAAAAGAAATGATTTTAGACTACACATCTTTGATTAACAGTTTAGAGAATAGGTTAAAAATTAAAGAAACTTCTATTTCATATAATTTGGGAGCCCCTTTTGTCAGACTTCATTTTAAACAGATTCCAATGAATAGAAAAAATATTCGTAATAATTTACATTTTAAACAGGCAAATACTTTGAAAGATCAATATCTCAATTTAGTTAGGTATTATCACAAAACGATTGATATATGTGAAAAGCGAGTAGATGAATTGCTCAATATGCTAGACAAAACATCTTTAGATAGGCTAATTGAAGACATTATAATAGAAAAGCATTTAATTGTGATGAATTTTGCTAATATTAACAAAAATGATAAATTTGATAAATTATCAACTGTTTTTCCTGATATGATAATAAATAGATATAAAAATAGAGGTGATATACAAGTTAATTATTCTGGAAAAATTGATCCTGATTTAAGAAAAATTCCCCAACTCGAACAAGATGTTGATAAATATTTAATTGATGGCCAATTTGAAATAGATGGTTATGATATAAAAGTAACTTTTAAAATTTATGATGTCAATAATTGGATTCTTTTAAACAGCGATATTCTTATTTGTGATATTAGAGATTTAGATTGTATTTATGATAATTTTTTGTGGAAATTGAAAAACACAATTGACCCTATAGTTAATTTTGAAAATTATAGTGATTTTTCTAACAATGATAAAAAAATTATATCAAAGGTTCAACTAGATAGTATTGATATTGTTAAAAGAAATGACAATTTGTTTGCGCCAATATTAGAAGATTTTGCTGTTCAAAAAGATTACAGTTTTGATATTATTTATAAAGATTTAGAAATAGGTCAAAGTGAAAGCTCAAAAACTCAAACTTTTGATTTATCAAAGCATCCAAATGGAATATTAACTAGAAAAGAACTTCAAGAAAATTTATTAAAAAAAGTGAATAGTTTTTTATTAAATCCATATCAAATTGATATAGGAAAATTAGATATGAACTTAAATAAGTTAGATGCTAGTTATGTAGATTTAGATATTTCAATATCCTATAAAATTAATAAAAGAGATTTTGAAAAAAATATTAAGAAAATGCCTTATAATAGCTTAAAAAGCAAAACAGGCTCAAATACATATGAATTTTTAAACGAAAACTATTTATTTGATAATAATTTTTCAAATATGATTAATAAACACGATAAAGAATTATTTCCTGTTTTATTTTTTACTAACAAAGAAGGTAATATTCAAAAAATAATCATCGATTCTTGGGATGATAGATACGATAATATCATGTTTGGTGATTACGATGTTGAGCGGCAAAATAAGTTTGTACAAATGTTTAGCGTAATAAATGATGATACTGATATTCAAATTAATCTCAGTTCAAAAAAACAAACCATTGATTACAAAGTTGTAATGCCAGTTTCAATATTGGATAATTATACACAAGTAACTGTTAAAGTGTTTAATAGAAAAGATTTAGATGCATATCTACCAATTAATGAATTAGGATTTTAAAAGAATTATTATGTTAATTAAATATTTAAGACTATTAATTTATTTTACTTTTTTCTGTTTGATATTATCAGAAAATAATTTTAAATCAATTGAATATATTCCAGATGTTATTTTGAAAGATTTAGATAAAAAGAAAGTAAAATTACTCAATATATCTGATAATAAGTTTATAGTTTTTAATTTTTGGAATATGGCATGCGAGCCTTGTAAGAAAGAAATGAAATTTTTAAATGAATTTCACAAGAAATACAATGATTATGATTTTAAAGTGATAAGTGTAAATATGGATAGTCCACGCAGTATGTCAAAAGTTAAAAAATATGTCAAATCATCAAAATATGAATTTGAGGTACTAATGGACCCCAGAATGAATCTGTTTAAGAAAATGGGGGGTTCTGTGATGCCATTTGTTGTACTTGCGGATAATAGAGGTATCATTAGTAATAAGCATGTTGGATATAATTTAGGTGATGAGATTTCACTAGAAGAAGAAATAAAAGTTTTAATTTCATTTAATAAGGATTCAATTATTAATAATGATTAAATTAAAATTTATAGTACTTTTTTTTGGAATTATTCATGCAAATATAAACCTTAATTTTGAATCGCAATATGGTAGTGGTTCTAATGTTAATGACCAAACTCAAGATACAACATCATATTATTATTTTGAAAATCTTTTAGATATAAATGTAAATTATAGAAACTTAAATTTATATACCCAGTTAGAATACAGTAATCCTCCTGTATATGGCGAGCAAATAATTAGTTCTAAAAATGTAGCAAGTAGTTATTTTGTAGAATATTTTAATGATTTTTTGATGCTTAAATGGGGAAATATTCAAACTATTAATAACTACGGACTTGATATAAATATGTTTCAGGATCAGTCAATTGATTTTGATAATAGAATTAAAGGAATTGAACTGAGATACTTACCCAATGATGTCGTTGAATTTAATTATATTTCTGGCAACGGCACATTTGGAACTAAATCAAAAGGTGATTTGAGAGTTAATGATTTAAATTTCGATCATAAATTAGATTCTTATGGAATGAATATTTATAGTGATTTTGGAGAGTTTTCTATTTCAAGTTCATCTAAAAAAACATTCTACGATGAAGGTATTTATAATACATTGAGTAACTCTGATACTAGGTTTGCGATAGATCTTCAAGATTATATTTCAGATCCTAACTATGTTAATGAAAATAGCGAAGTCGAATTAAATGCTATTAATTTTAGTTATAGTAATACTTTAGGTAATTTTGATATATATATTGAAAATAGCAATAATATATACAATAAAGTTCTCAGAAAAGATGATAAAGATGAGGAAGGTTATCTAAGATATTTTGCTTTATCAGGAGATATTTTTGGAATGAGTCTTAGTTATGAATTTAAAGACTACTATATGCTTTATTACATGCCAATTATTTCAAATCCTCCTACTGTATTTTTTGAATCGTCTTCTGTTTTGATTTCAAGAATTCAACATAATATTAATTTTTCAGACGAAATTGGTCATCAATTAGAATTAAGCTTTAATGGAAAATATAATCTTTCTTATTTATTTAATTTGTCAATGGGAATGAAGCATTCAGGTATCAGGAATCCTAATTCTTTTGATTTTGATGAAGATTTTAATATTTTCTATAATGTTTATGAATCCATATCTTTTTCTGATTTTTTTGGAAGTAATGGAATGGATTATACGGATGAAGATTTTATAGCGCACAAACCATTCAGAAATATTTATGCAGAGATTAGCAGATGGAATAATAATAATTCCTTATACTCAAAAGTTGGCTATCATTCTCATTACAGTTATGATGCCAATAGCGATAAAGTATACCAAACTTATACTATCCCAACACAATTTGTAGTGGGCTTTAAAAGTAAAAATTCTTTAACAACTTATTTAGAATATCAATACACTAAAAATTTTGATCCATTCACGTTTGAAGAAAAAGAATTTTTAACTTATAAACACTTAGCATTATCATACTATATTAACAAAATTGGAAGTATTACTTACCTCAGAGATGAAGAAAATATTACTTTTCTTGCAAACAATGATTTTAATAAAGATAATGTTTGGGAGGGAATCGAATTAAGTTTAAAAATATCGCCAACTATGCAATTATCAATTTTCCAAGGTTCACAAAAAGGTGGTCTTGTTTGCGCTAATGGCGTATGCGCAGTACAGCCATCTTTTGAAGATGGAACTAAAATCACTTTTAGAGCCTTGTTTTAGTTACATAATTTTACTATTATTATATATTGATAACTATTTAAAATATTGATGTTGCAGAGAGAAAATTTTATGAAAAATTTTATTTTACTAATTCTATCACTTAATTTACTGTTTAGCGCTTATTACAGTCCAGGTATGACAATGATTGACAATCATCAAAATCAATCGCACCCTGTATGTTTTGGTGAGGCAGATGAAGGCGATCCAGATTTTTTACGTTTTGCAGATTATAATGGTGCTAGAAATGGTGGTGATTATCATGTTATTTTTGTAGACATGGCAGCTAGTTGGTGAGGTAGTTGTTGGGGGTCTATTAGTGTAATAGCAGATATAGCAGAATATTTTGAAGATAATGAGCATGTAATGATGTTCACAAACCTTGATGATCAAAATCAACCATATTCATGTACCCAATGGGGAAATAGACATGTTCAATGGGGAGATGAACACGCAGTAATCACAAACGATAACGGGATGACTATTTTTAGTTGGTTTAATAGTAACAATGGAATGCCAAGCATAGCTTACATTGATCATACAATGACAGTTGATTATATGTCTAATTATACAGGTGGAGCTAACACTGCAATTAACAGGATAAATAATTTGTTAAATGATTGCGGAGAATTATGTAGCAGTGAGCCCATACTTGGTTGTACGGATGAATTTGCATGTAATTTTAATGAAAATTCAGATGAAGATGATGGTAGTTGTGAATATGAATCTTGTTTAGGTTGTACAGATTCAACCGCAAACAATTATGATGAAGATGCATCTATAGATGATGGAAGTTGTGTTTATGCTTCAAGTATGTCTTTTGGACAAATTGATGATTCTAGTATAGAAATTAACTTTTCAAGTGATTATCCTATCCAAGGGTTTCAATTTACTTTGACTGATAATCCAGATCAAATAACATTGACAGGCGCATATGGTGGAGTTGCAGAAGAAAATGGATTTACAGTCAGCACAAGCGAACTGGGTATTGTTTTAGGTTTTAGTTTTTCTGGAGATTTAATACCAGCAGGAGAAGGTATACTTACCACATTAACTTATGATGGTATTGGTCCATCTGAAGTATGTTTTGATGAAATTATCTTATCTGATTCGTCAGGAAGTCAAATTAGTACTGGGCCAACTGATTGTTATATGCTTGATCTTATTGCAAACCCAGGTGATACTAATCTAGACCAGAATATAAATGTTCAAGATATTGTAATATTATTAAACTTTATTTTAGAATTTGAAGAACCAACACAGCAGCAATTTGTTAATGGTGATATGAATGACGATCAAATTTTAAATGTTTTGGATGTTATTAGAATTGTTAATAGCATCTTAGGTTTATCAAGACAAGATTTAAATACTAGTCAAAATAATTTTGGTATATTAAATTACACTATATCAGGAAATGATTTGATTTTATCCATATATTCGGAAATTGACTATTCAGGCGTACAGTTATCATTTAATTCTTATCAAAATCATGAAATAACATTAAAAGATAACAGTCATATCACATTAAGGCAAAATTTTACGGATGGAAAGAAAATTTTAGTAGCATATTCAATGTTTAATAAAGTTTTTGATGGTCATGAGGCAGTTTTTACAATTGTAGGAGGATCAAATCTAAATATTGATGATTTAGATATATTAGTTGGTGATTTAAATGGTAATGCTATTAATCTATATTTAAATGAAGTTGATGAAAGTGATTTAAACAAATATACTTTTAATATCAATAGCGTATATCCAAATCCGTTTAACCCTAATACAGATATAAGTTTTACTATACCAAATGATGGTTATGTTAAATTATCTGTTTTTAATATTAAAGGTCAGGAAGTTGATGTGATTTTTGAAGGATACCAAGACAAAGGATTTCATTCATATACATGGGATGCTTCTACTTTTTCATCAGGTATCTATTATTTTCATTTGAATGAAGGTAAAAATATATCGACTGCTAAAGGTATTTATATCAAATAATTAATTAAGGAGATAAAATGTGTTTTAGAAAAATATTAACTCTTGCAATGATTTCTCTGTCATTTAGCGTATATCAAGTTGGCGATCAAATTAGTCAAGGTGATCAAAATAGAGTGTTCGAAGTTTGTTATGGTGCAGAGCATCATGGAATTGAGCCAGAAGGTGGAAGATACAATCTTACTTTTGGTGATTATAATGGATATACTAATGATACAGGTATATTCTACGTTATGATGATTGATATGGCGGCATCTTGGTGAGGGCCATGTTGGAACGGCATTGGTCAAATGGTCGCAATAGAAGATTGGTTTTCTGAAAATCCAAACGTAGTTATAATGACAAACTTAGATGATATTGGTCAGCCCTATTCTTGTCAGCAGTGGGGAGATAGACATCAGTACTATAATCAAGATGTATATCCATTAATGACAGATGATGGTAATTTAGATGTAATATGGGGCTGGTTAAATTCAGGCTCAGCATTTCCAAGCACAGCATATATAGATCATACTATGACAGTTTTTTATAAGGCAAATAATCCTAGTTTTGGTCCTGCAACATCAACAATTGATTCTATGTTAGATGCTTGTGGTGATTTATGTACACTATCACCTGCTGCTGCATTATTTGATTTTGTCATAGATGGTAATGTAGTAACATTTTTAGATTTTTCAGAATTTGCAAGTGAGGGGTGGGTTATAGAAAACTGGTCTTGGGATTTTGGTGATGGAAATACAAGCAACGAACAAAATCCTATACATGAATATGAAAATGATGGTACTTACCAAGTATCACTCACTGTCACTACTGACATTGGAACACAAAGTGAGCCATATACAGCAGAAATACAAATAGGAGCATTAAGTATATCTGATGATATGAATCCACAAAAATTTGGAATTTCAAAAAATTATCCTAACCCATTTAATCCTAATACAACAATAGAATACTATTTAGGAGAATCAGGTATTGTTAGTTTAGATGTTTATAATGTAAACGGAGAATTAGTTGACAACATAGTTAATTCGTATCAAATTTCAGGTAACCATTCAGTTACATGGCAACCAACTAACATTAGTTCTGGTATGTATTACATTAGTCTTGTACAAAGTTCAAATATTGATAAAATGAAAGTTATGTACATAAAGTAGTTTTACAAACCATTATAATTAAATAAGGGGGTTTTATGCCCCCTTTTTTATTTTGAATTACAGTTACTTACATTTTAAATTTTGAACAATAAAATGCACCCGTGGCTCAACTGGATAGAGCATCTGACTACGGATCAGAAGGTTGTAGGTTCGAATCCTACCGGGTGTACAAAATGATGAAAATTTTTAAATTTTTAGTTCTGGTATTATTTATGTCTGGATGTAGTTTTATTGTTTCTAAAGCTGCCAATATAAAAGATATTAAAAAAGTTACTGGAATGTATGATGTGGGTACTCAAAGAATGGTTTGGGTTGATTCTACTAGGACAAATTGGTATGAACCAGATTATGGTCCTTACAGAAAACTTATGGCTCAAATATGGTATCCTGCAAATATTTCTAATACAGATAAAAAATCAAATTATATTGATAATAATAAGGCTTTAACATATACTATTGGACTTCAAGGATATGACGTTCCTGAGATTTTAACAAATCAAATTGGATACATAAATTGTAATTCGTGGGAAAATCCAAAACCTTATTTTCAAAAAAAATTTCCAATATTAATTTTTTCACATGGACATGGTGGATTGAGAACACAAAATACTAACCAAGTTGAAGAATTAGTAAGTCATGGTTATATAATCATTGCTGTTGATCATACCTTTGATGCTGGTTTTGTTGAATTTCCAGATGGTGAAATAATTTATAGTTTAACATCAAGACCCAATGACGATCCTTTAGTTGAAACTGCGGAACAATTTTATGCAAGATTTGGTTTTAGAGTTGACGATATTAATTTTATTGTAAAACAAATTGATAAATTTTCAAAAATTGATTTTGATATTGATCAAATAATGGATAAAAGTAATATTGGTATTTTTGGTCATTCTTTTGGAGGTTTAACAGCTTTTTATTCAACTTTTTTTAATGATAAAATCAAATCTTGTTATGCACTAGATGGCTGGTTTGAACCTCTTCCAGATTCATTATTGTTTAAAGATATAAATAAACCTATCATGCATTTAGGGCAAAATAATAAAGGTGATAAACAGTTTTGGAATGATGTTAATTTCACTAAAATGGATAACTTTATTAGAAGTAATTCTAATTATTCAGTAATGATTGATATTCCAGGTTCAAACCATTACGATTATACTGATTTTACTTATTTTTCATATCTTGCAAAAAAACTAAATTTTACAGGTGATGTATCAGTAGATACTATGGCAAATATAATGAATGAAACCTTATTAGATTTTTTTAATTATACTCTTAAAAATAGCAACTCTCCTAATATTGATTATTATCAAAACAAATATAGAGAAATTGATCTTTTATATTTAAAAGAAAGCAAATAAAATTGAATTTTTTTTATTCAACAAATATAAAAGATGAAAAAATATATCTAGATAAGAATGAAAGTTATCATTGCATTAAAGTCTTGAGATATAAAATAGGTGATCAAATAAATGTTGTAGATGGCTTTGGAAGTAAATATTTGTCAGAAATCATGGACATACAATCAGATAGTTGTGAACTTAAAATTATACAAAAATATACATCAAAAAGAAAAATAAAAATTCATCTATGTATATCTCCAACAAAAAACCATAAGCGATTAGAATGGATGGTTGAAAAAATTGTTGAAATTGGTGTTGATAGAATAAGTTTTATAAAATGTGAAAGATCTATAAGAGATTCTGTTAATTTAGATAGATTAAATAAAATTGCACTATCTGCCATGAAACAAACCCAAAATACATTTCTACCAATAATTGATCAATGTATTAATTTTTCAAATGTTTTTGATCATATTTCATCANAGGATAGATTTATAGCGCATTTAAATAATAAAGAAAACAAACATTTGAATTCATNTTTNAATTCTAAAAGAAGTAGATGTATTTTAATTGGTCCAGAAGGTGATTTNACTAANNATGAAGTTTCTTTATCTTGCGAGCAAAATTTCATTGAGGTAAGCCTTGGGAATACTAGATTAAGAACTGAAACCTCAGGNGTAGTTTCTGCTACCATTCTTAATCTATAATGGATAAAATACATAAAAAGTGGATGGCCTATGCNATAAANGAAGCCAAAATATCCTNTTCAAAAAAAGAAGTTCCNGTTGGAGCTATAATCGTATATCAAAATAAAATTATAGCAAAAGGACATAATCAGGTNGAGTTATTAAAAGANCCCACTGCTCANGCNGAGATGATAGCTATTACATCTGCTGCAAATCATTTACANNATTGGCGATTGAACGAATGTGATATGTATGTNACACTTGAGCCATGTTGTATGTGNGCTGGNGCNATTNATAAGTCTAGAATNAAAAATATATTTTTTGGAGCTTANAATGAACTTGAAGGATGCGTANCATCAAAATATAATCTTTGTAATGACCCAANCTTTAATCATCAAGCAGGAGTTATNGGTGGAATATTACAAGATGAATGTTCTTNTTTATTGCATACTTTTTTTAAAGATAATAGTTCAAAATTACATTCATAGTTTACTATATTAGCATATTCAAAAATTGACAATGGAGAGGTGTCCGAGTGGTTTAAGGTGCACGCCTGGAACGCGTGTATGGATTAATTGTCCATCGCGGGTTCGAATCCCGCTCTCTCCGCATTATTTNTATGAANAAATTATGTAAAATATTATCTCTTATANTTTTAGGTGTANNATATACNTTNAATCTTGATAGTGTTGCCTANAAAAAAGCAATAACNAGTGACAAANCNGTTCTNATTCCTAATTATGATATTTTNCCAAGTAATTTTGAAATAGAATATTTAGATAAGCGTAGAAAATTTTTCATAGATTTTNAATTAAGTTATTTAGAAAACAATAATGATTTTAGAGTAAATTTTTCTCCAATATTGAANTTGAAAAATTTAAAGTTTAAAATTAANTTAGATTATGCTTTTACATCNGACTCATCNAATTACCANAANATAAATGATCCNCTTTCNNTTCTTGAAAGCATTGAGTATCTNAANTATAANATTTTAGATGGTAAATTAAATTTATTTTTAGGAGAAATTAAAAATTTTACAANTGGTCATGGATNTNTNGTTAATAATTACAATAATAGNTTAACTTANCCTATAAAANGNAATATTGGTTTTTNAGCAAGTCTNTCTAATNCAAATAAATCAGTTAANTACGATTTNTTTATATCAAATTTAAGAGATTTTANTNANAATGCAGGATTAGTNTCNAATANATTATCNTTCTTATTTTCAAATGATTTTCCACTTAATTTTGGATTTTCNCATGTAACTGATTTAAATCAATTTTCTAAATATNGAGANCTTGAACTAGATTATAAAAGGANGGTTNATGCATTTCAGTTTGATTTNACATNCCCTNTAATAAAAAACGCATNTGAAAATCTTTATNTGATAGGTGAATTAGTAGGNATAGATTATCCAGAAAAAAGATTTTACATTAGGGTAGATGACAGTCAATTTACAAATGANAAAAAATCTNGAAATGGAATATGGGGAATAGCTTTNCCTGGNATAATTTACGAAAATAAAAATTTAGTATTTAAAATTGCTGCAAATTATAATTCTGCAATTTATGCTCCATATTATTTTAATTCAACNTATGACTTTGAAAATATAAGNTTTAGAAATTATAANATTCANGAAAATGAGNCNTTATANAGTGANGAGGCNGACTTANTAANCAANTATTCAAATTCNGACTCAACTATTTTTATACCTAANGATATGTATGGTATGATAAATCAGCAGGAAAATACTTATCCNACATATGGTTTTTCTNCAANANTTGATCTAAAAATNAATAAAGANAATAACGTAAGNATTGAATACTCATATTTCNAAAANATAAGTGAAATTGANGACTCTTTTTATAANACNTTNACATTTTATTGTTCAACNTTCAATANAATACTTTTCTTTCCNACAAAATTTGANATNTATCTTTCTAAAAATTTCTTTAAAATATCTGAATCTTANANATATGATGAAAACTTAACTTACGGATTAAGTTTTAATGCTTTAATNTATAAATCANTATCTTTNATTGGAGATTTGANACATACTTTTTATGATATGAATTATGATGGAAAAATAGATTTAGTTCCATATGTTAATATTGGTTTAAATTATAATTATTAATTATATATTGAATGGTAGATTTATAAATAAGTATATTATTTTAGTATTGAATGAATTTTTTAATTAATTAGGAAAAGATTTATGGTCATGAGAAAAAAATTGGTATCAAAAAAAACACTNGGGAATAGACCTATGCGTAAAATTGTTGGTGCCAAAAGTATTAGCAATAAAAAATCTGANTTATTAACAAAAATTGATAATAAATTAGAAAAAATTGAATTAGAATATGGNCCAGTAGTNTATAAAGAACTNCAAACTAGATTAGAAAAAACAATACAAATTTTCAATGATGAGGTTGANTCTTTATTTATGAAAACTTTTTCTACNTATAAATCTTCCAATACNAAAGGTAAAAAAAAGGAANCAACTAATAAGCCGAAGTATATNAGCGACTACGAAAAATCAAAANAAAGTTAAAATCTGTGCTAGATGGGGAGTTAGCGGTTCCCTGTAACCTGAAATCCGCTTATGCAGGATTGAATTCCGAAAGAAGGGTTTTGCTGCGTTTTAAATGGTTTTTAAATTAATGTTGAAGTGAACAGCTCTGCGCAATAATTTTTAGTTGAACTCCGTCAGATCTGGAAAGAAGCAGCGGTAGATTAAATAATTATGTGCCGTGGAATCACTGTTTANGAGTTAATTTTTTAATTTTTTTATNTCTAACAGAGAATTCAACTTTCGGTGCACAGTGTAAAAAAAATGGATTATAAAGTATTATCAAGAAAATATCGACCTCAAAAATTTAATGAGATAATTGGCCAATCTCATATNGTAGATACATTNATTAATTCTATTNCNTCAAACAGACTTGGTCATGGNTATNTATTTTCNGGATCTAGGGGTGTAGGAAAGACAACTACTGCAAGAGTTTTAGCTAAAACNCTCAACTGNTTAGATNTTGNAGATANNCAACCATGNAATANATGTCAAAATTGTNTAAGCATAACAGAATCTAGAANTTTGGATGTTATAGAACTTGANGGTGCTTCTAATAGAGGTATTGATGANATTCGTGAAATAAAAGAAACNGTNAANTANCCNCCAATNTCNGGNAAATNTAAAATATANATCATTGATGAAGTTCATATGCTAACAAANGAAGCNTTNAATGCACTGCTTAAAACTNTAGAAGAACCACCTAANAANGTAGTNTTTGTACTTGCNACAACNGATTCTCATAAAATNCCAGAAACAATATTATCTAGAACNTTACGTTTTGATTTTAAAAAAATTAGTATNCTTGATATANCNAATCATATATCAAATATTTTGAANGAAGAAAAAATCNAATATGAAGAACCAGCNTTAAATTTGATTGCAAAAAAAGCNGATGGNAGTGTTAGAGATGCNTTAAGCATATTNGANAGAATTATNTCTTATTCTAATAATTTGATNACTTATGATTTAGTTAAAGAATCNCTTGGNATAATTGAGGATGAAGTATACTTAGATTTNCTTGAATTNATAATAAAATCAGACCAAAAATCACTTCTTATTAAAATAAAAGATATNATTGATTATGGNTATTCAATTGAAAATTTNATNGGAGGTTTTAATTCNTTTCTTAGTAACGCNTTNTTGTATGTATCTGGATTTAATAAAAAAGAANTTNTTAATGAGTCAGTTGAAAAATGGATAATNTCGAACAAANAATTAATAAATACNATAGATTTAATGAGNATTATAAATGAACTTCAAAAGTTTGAAATTNATTCAAAAAAATTNCTTCAACCTGAAATTGCTCTTGAGTCTACATTTATAAAATTAAGNNTAATGGGAAGAGCNNTTGAAATATCAGAATTANTATCAAGTTTTAAAGACAATACTATNNATGATNATNTAAATTCAGAACAGATAAAAACTAAATCTAANAATGAAGAACNAAAATNTATTGAAAAAAAAATAAAACCTAAAAATNAAATAAATNCNCNTANAAAAGACAAAATAGACTTAGATAAAATTAAGAGTAATTTTAATNCATTTTGGNAACAAATACTTGAAAATATNGATAATGAGGATAAGAGAATATCTAGTTCATTATATGATCAGAAAGTNAATTATGATGGNTCTAAAATAGAAATTGATTTNGGAGAAACTGATAATACTTATGTTCAGAAAANATTAGAGGATAATATNNNTTTAATTGAANATNCGATATTAAAAGTTTTGAAACATAAAATNTCAGTTGTNGTNAAAGCGCAAATNAAGGTTAAGGAAAAAGAGNANGAGCATCCACTTTTGGATGANTTAAAAACTAAATTTACTAATAGCAATAATTCTTAGGAGATAAAAAAATGTTTAATGGAAATATGAAAAAAATAATGAAACAAGCAAAACAGATGCAGGANAAAATGATGGAGACTCAGAAAGAATTNGAATCTATGGAANTTGAAGGAAGTTCAGGTGGTGGTGCTGTTAAAGCTGTAATTAATGGAAAAAAAGAATTAATTTCTCTAGATATTGATTCTGAATTGCTAAGTGATGATAAAGAAATTTTAGAAGATTTAATAATTGCATNTGTAAATCAAGCACAAAACAAATTTGATGAAATAAGTAAAGATAAAATGGGTGCNATTTCAGGNGGCTTNCCNGGAGGTTTGCCAGGATTTTAATGGAATCTATACCTAAAACTTTAGAAAGNATCATATCTGACTTATGTAAATTGCCAAGNATTGGTAGAAGAACAGCCGAAAGGTTGGCCATATTCTTATTAGAGTCAGATTCTCTATATCTTAAATCTTTTGCTAAACATCTTAATGATTTAGATGAAAAAATTTCTGAATGTGAAATTTGTCATTGTTTCATTGATTTGGATAGTACCTCAGATGAAAATAATTGTCTAATATGTTCAGATCAAAGAAGAAACAAAAAAATAGTGTGCATATTAAAAAAACCATCAGATGTTATAATCTTTGAGAGAACCGGATATAATGGACAGTATCATATATTAGGTAATTTAATTTCTCCAATTGATGGTATCAATGAAGAGGATTTAAATATAGATAGTCTTCTAGAAAGATTGGAAGTTGATAAAAATATTGAAGAAATTTTAATTGCAACAGATGCAAGTATTGAGGGAGACTCAACTGCATTACTAATTGTTGACAAACTAAAAAACAATACTGTTAAAATTTCTCGTTTAGCAAGAGGTTTGCCTATTGGAGGTACAATTGAGCACGTTGATCAAACTACTTTATCTCGTTCAATAGATGATAGGATTGAATTATAATTAAATGTCTCCATTCACAAAAAATATACCTAATATCCTTACAATATCAAGAATTATATTAGCACCCATTTTTTTTATTTTATTTGTTTATGATTACATTCATTTAGCTTTACTTTGTTTTTTGACTGCTTCTGTTACAGATGCGTTAGATGGTTTTATTGCAAGAAAATTTAATGTTGTTTCAAAATTTGGTGAATTATATGATCCTTTAGCAGATAAAATTTTGGTATTTCTTGGTTGGGTATGTATTTTTATAAATCCTCCTTTTAATCAAAACATCTTTTATGACTTTAATTACTTGACAATGTTTTTTTCCAAAGCAATTGAAACAGATCCAAACTACATGATATTTTTCATTCTACTTTTATTGCTATTACGTGATTTAATTGCAACTACAATGAGAGAGGAAAAGTTTAGAAAAGATAATATTATATTGAAAACAAACTATTTAGCCAAATCCAAAACAACTATGTTGATAGTATGCATTCATTTTTTTATTATGACAAATTCTCCCTTTATTTTAAATAATAAAAATATGCTCAATTATAATGTGTATGAGTACTTGTTGATGTTGTTTGATATATCATTATATGTTACTCTTTTTTTATCATTCACTAGTTTAATTGATTATTTTAAGCAATATAAGAGTAAAAAAATATGAAAATTGCTGGTATTTTAACCATAGGTAATGAAATCTTGCAGGGATACACTCTAGATACCAATGCTCAATCAATTTCGGAAGAGTTGAATAAAAGAAATATAAAAACAACCATTCATCTTTCAATCCCAGATGATATTTTTAAAATTAAAGAAAAAGTTGATAAATTTATTATCAAAAATTATGATTATATCTTCATAACAGGAGGGTTGGGACCAACTCATGATGATATAACAAAAAAAGCATTAATTGAATTATTTGAAACTGAAATAAAATTTCTTTCAGATAGACACACAATAATTTCAAAAAAATTTAATAAAGTTAACTTACCTAAATGTCAATCAGAAATATTGGCAATTTCTAACCCTTTAGAAAACAGCATTGGTACAGCATTAGGTATGTATTTTAAATTCAAAAAAAGTGAGATCATAATTTTACCTGGTGTTCCAATTGAAATGAAGTCCATGCTTTGTTCTTATTTAGATGATATTAAAAAAATAAGAAAAGTTACAAATAATGTCATAACAATTAATACATGTGGTATATATGAAACAAAATTATATGAGAAAGTAAAGTTTTTCATATCAAAAAATGATAAACACATATTCTTTTCTTTTTTACCAAGTTATGAAGGCGTTAAAATCAGATTAACAGCTTTATCTGATCAGGCAAATTTAAATAAGACAAAGAATGAGTTGGTTAAAATATTAGATGATTATGCTTATGGAATAGATAAGGTAACACTAGAAGAAAAAGTATCTAATATACTTATTAATAAGAATTTAAATTTATCTATATGTGAGTCATGTACTGGTGGATTTATCTCAAAATCTTTAACAGATATTTCTGGCTCATCGAAATTTTTTATTGGAAGTGTTGTTGCTTATAATAATTTAATAAAACAAAAAATTGTTAAGATTCCTAAAGTTACGTTAGATAAATACGGTGCTGTTAGTAAGCAAGTTTCTGAAAAAATGGCATTGAATATATCTAAAATATTTAAAACAAATATATCAATAGCTTGCACAGGCATATCAGGTCCGGAAGGAGGCACTAAAGAAAAGCCTCTTGGTACAGTTTTTATTTCTATTTATTATTTAGATAAAATTAAAACAAAAAAATTTATTTTTAACGTTGATAGAAAATCTCATAGACTAATGACAAAGCAAGCATCATTATATATGCTTTGGAGAATATTAAAAGAAATATAAAATTTCTTATAATATTGATTTATTAGATTTTTGAAATTTACTATATTCTATAAGAGTTTTATGTAAAATTTTAACCTATTTAATTAGAGTTAAAACATTCTTTTCTATCACACAAAGGAGCGCTATGGATCAAGATAAAAAACAGAAAGCAATTGAAGTTGCTATTGAACAAATAAAAAAACAGACTAAAGACCCAGAGGCTGTAGTTAGATTAACAGACAAAGGCGGCAAAAAATATAAAAAGGGTTCAATTTCAACTGGTTCAATTTCATTAGATTCTGCTATTGGAATAGGAGGCGTTCCAAGAGGTAAAATTATTGAAGTATACGGTCCTGAATCTTCTGGTAAAACAACCTTAGCATTACATATAATTGCTCAAGCACAAAAAGATAATGGTTATGCTGCATTTATTGATGCTGAACATGCTTTAGATCCAAATTATGCAGAAAATTTAGGTGTAAATATAGGTAATTTATTGCTCTCTCAGCCAGATAGTGGCGAGCAGGCTTTAGAGATAGTTGAATCATGGGTAAGATCTATGGCCTTAGATATCATTGTTATAGATTCGGTAGCAGCGCTAACTCCAAAAGCTGAACTAGAGGGAGATATGGGTGATTCTCATATGGGTTTGCAGGCTAGATTGATGTCTCAGGCTTTAAGAAAATTAACAGCATTAGTTAGTAAAACTGATACTTCAATTTTATTTATAAATCAATTAAGGCAAAAAATTGGGGTGATGTTTGGAAGTCCTGAGACAACAACTGGTGGAAATGCTTTAAAGTTTTACTCATCACTTCGTCTCGATATTAGAAGAATTGGACANATNAAAGATATGGATATGGTTGTNGGAAATAGAACNAGAGTAAAGATTGTTAAAAATAAGGTTGCTCCTCCATTTAAGATGACNGAATTTGATATAATGTATGGTAAAGGAATTTCNTACGAAGGTGACTTAATTGATTTAGCNACGAAAGCTAATATTATNACAAAAACTGGNTCGTGGTTTTCATTTGAAGANAATCAAATTGGTCAAGGTAGAGAAAAGGTTAAGACAGCAATCAAAGAAGATAAAAAATTAAAAAATAAAATTGAGAANCAAGTAAAAGCATATTTAGGAATGTAAAAATGGGAAGAGACAAAGCCTTAAGTTATTCATCCAATCCAGAATTGTGGTTAACAAGCGTTTCAATCACTTTGTTATGTATAGCTTTAATNNTANTAATNGGGTATTATTTGTCAGANAANAANCGTTCTNTATTTACCAAGTTTTTAGGAGTTTTATTTTTTACTAGATTTATTTTNTTACATGGATACATGACNGGANTGGGTCATTGGGATTTGACAANCAGTTTACCTTTNCATTTATGTGGNATNAGTTCACTTGTTATAATTTTTATCATGTTTAAATNCAANCAGTCAATGTANGAGTATCTNGTTTTNCTTGGNATTCCNAGTGCTATNCANTCAATACTTACACCTCAGTTTATTAATGGTTGGGATGGTTATTATTTTCCAGAATTTTATTTATCTCATGGAGCTATTTTNCTTGCNCCATTNTATCTTTCAATAAATTATGATTATAANTTACGNCTTNATTCATGGATAACNGCNTTCAGAAATGGTTTGATACTAGCNTTTTTNATTGGATTGATAAATTTATTNATTGGNTANAGNTATGGAATAATGCCAAANTACCTTTATNTTTGTNAAGCTCCAATTGCNGATAATCCATTACTTTTTACAACACAATGGCCATATTATTTCTTTGTTNTGGTTGCATTTATGTTNATACATATTGTNATTATATATTATATTTTTAAATTGATTGGAAAAGTTGAGANTTCTAAATGAAAATTAGATTATTTACTATATTTTTAACTTTNTCTTNTNTTTATAATCAATCTTTGNTGGANAGTTTNGCAGANCAANCTCCNATTTGGACAGGNAGTTTNGGTACNGTTGTTATTGATGGTGATATTTACAATCAAATTTCTATGAGACCAGAGTTTAATTACAGAAATTGGGGAATGGGATTCGATTTTTATTTATANATTGATGCTAATGGTAAACTTTATGATGAAACATGGAAATTTGATAATGCTAAAAATGCTTACNGAACCATTCTTGATAAATTTAGNTANATAAGATATGGATATCCTGGTGATCAATTATANTTTAGNGTAGGTTCTTTNGCAAATATCACAGTAGGAAANGGTATTTTAGTTTCAAATTATTCAAATTCTATGCAATATCCAGAAGAAAAAAAAATAGGTNTACAACTTGGTAAGAATTTTCCTGCAGGTTTAGGTTTTGATTTGGTTGTTAGTGATTTNAGAAAAACACCAGGTTTAATATCATTNAATTTAAATTATCCTATATCACCAAAATTTAATTTAGGNNTATCATATGTAACNGATATTAATCAAACTGGTGCTTTAGANGATTCAGATNATGATCAAGTTCCNGATTTTATTGATGATTTCCCNGANGANAGTGATTATGCAATNGATACAGATGGAGATGGTTTGGCNGATGAATTAGATTTTGATGCTGATGGTGATGGNTTTGATTGGTTTATACANACTGGTTATGGATCNTANGAGGAGGCNCTTGCNAATTGGGATTCTGANTTAGAACTTGANCCTAATAATATTATTGACAATCAAAAAGTTGAAATAACTTTTTCAGATTTAAAAGAATCAGTATCAGGTATAGGTTTAAGTNTNACNTATTATATAAANGAAAACTTTAAATTTTATTCAGAGGCTGCAAAATTATTTTCTAAGTGTGATGATTGNAAATTAACNGANGGNAGNGATTGGAGNCCNGGATATGGCCTTACNCCTTTTGGATTTAGAGGNCANTANGGTCCNTTTAGATTCAAAATGGAGTACAGNCANAGTGGAAGNCATTTTCTTTATAATTATTGGGATAGAGCTTATGAAATTAATAGAGCTATCTTNAATGANGTAAATGGAGAAGTTAAAGTTGAAACAAAATCTAATCAATTATATCAATATGGTNAATTGCAAGGTTTATATTTAGATATGGGNGNAAGTTTCNTAAATCTTATNAACNTAGGNTTAAGTTATCAAGATTTAACAGGAGANATGTGGAATAATGAAAGNTGGGAAACNGATCAAAANAATAGAAGTTTTATATCTAGTATTGGATTNAATACNGCNAANATNCCNNGATTAAAATATTTTAATGGCTTTTATCAAAGATCTAATGTTNGNAATCCTCTTGATTTTGAAAATCCAGATGAAAANACTATTTATGGATATAATCTTGGTNTAGATATTTCAGATTCAATGTTACTAGTATACAAAGCAAGATACAGTTATAAATTTGATGGTTTTGATATTGATGGTAATCCAAATTANAAACAGANNTATTCAATGTTTGTNGAAACGCAGGTATTGTTTTAATGGNTANTTCTAANCAAATTAGAAAAGAATTTATTGAATTCTTCANGTCAAAAAAACATGAGTTTGCTAGAAGTTCAAGTGTTNTNCCAGTTGATGATCCAACTCTACTNTTTACTAATGCTGGNATGAATCAATTTAAACCTATTTTTTTAGAAAAGGAAACACCTNCATCAACAAGATTAGTTAATTCTCAAAAATGCATTAGAGTAAGTGGAAAACATAANGANNTAGAAGANGTTGGAGTCGATGATTATCATCATACTTTTTTTGAGATGTTAGGAAACTGGTCTTTTGGAGANTATTANAANGAAGAGGCTATAATCTGGGCATGGGAATTGCTTACNAATGTATGGAAAATCGANAAAAAAAGATTATGGGTTAGCGTNTATGAAGAAGATNNNGAAACAGAGNAATTNTGGAANNCAAAGACTGATATTGATCATACAAGAATAACTAGGTTTGGTAAAAAAGAAAATTTTTGGGAAATGGGTGAGACAGGACCATGTGGTCCATGTACTGAAATTCATTATTTTTTTGGCGATGATATAGATTNNCAAAGNCCTAAAGGNGTAAATAATGATGAAGTNTATAGAGAAATTTGGAATTTAGTTTTNATACANTATAATAGAGANAAAGATGGTNAACTGCATGANCTTCCNAAGAAACATGTAGATACGGGTATGGGNTTAGAAAGAATANTAAGNGTATTAAATAATAATCCATCAAANTATGAAACTGATTTGTTCAAGAATATTATTANTGAAATTCAAAGAATAACAAATGTAAAATATGATAAAGGNNTTAATGGTGTNTGCCATAGAGTTATATCAGATCATATTAGAATGCTTTGTTTTTCAATCGCTGATGGAGCAGTNCCNAGTAATGATGGNAGAGGGTATGTTTTAAGAAGAGTTNTNAGAAGNGCTTCACGTTTTGGTAGAAANCTTGGNATGAAAAATATTTTTCTNTATCANCTTGTAGAAACTGTNATTGATGTTATGGGAGAATCATTTCCTGANATAGNNGAAAANAAGTCNCATATTATTAATGTAATTAAATCAGAAGAAGAATCATTTAATAAAACTCTNGATAATGGTTTAGAAGTTTTTGAGCAAATTATAAATANNCTTGNTAGTGATAATAAAATAAANGGTATTGATGCATTCAGATTNTATGATACATATGGGTTTCCCTTTGACTTAACAAGATTGATGGCTAATGAAAANAATATNANNGTTGATGAAAAAGGNTTTAATNTTTGTATGGANGAACAAAAACNAAGATCNAGGGCTAGTTCTGATTTTAAAATGGAAAATGANGAAGTGNCNTGGAATGAAGTTAAAGANATNAAAAGTTCAAATTTNATTGGNTATGAACATTCNGAGTCTNATTCTGAGATTATTAAATTTAGAGAATTAAATGATNGTTCTTACGAAATTGTGGTNGAAGACACACCATTTTANGCAGAATCAGGTGGGCAAGTTGGNGATAAAGGTTNAATTGAAAACGAGATNATTTNCCTAGATGTTTNTGATGTAAAATTAGCAGATGGTTTTATTGTACATAAATGTTTATTAAAAAAAGGAAAAGTTTCCTTAAATGCNAAAGTACATTTAAAAATTGANAATNCCAGAAGANCTAAAATTAANGCNAATCATACTGCTACACACCTTTTGCATGAATCTCTAAAACAAATATTAGGGGACCATGTACAACANGCTGGTTCATTATTAAACGAATANAAATTACGTTTTGANGTAACTCATTATGAAAAAATTACAAAAGANCAAATAANAAAAATTGAANATATNGTTAATGATAAAATCCGTCAAAATATAGAATTGAGNACTAATGTANAAAATTTTGAGGATGCTAAAAATGATGGTGCGGTAGCATTNTTTGGTGAAAAATATGGAGATAAAGTTAGAGTAGTTGATATACCTGGATTTTCAAAAGAATTATGTGGTGGAACTCATGTNNAAAGAACNGGAGATATTGGTATTTTAAAAATTANATCAGAATCATCTTTATCTACAGGAATAAGAAGAATAGAGGCTATTACAGGCCAAGAAGTTNTNAANAAATATCAANAAATTGATATAATTATTGAACAGACAAAAAATGTTCTTCGTACTACNGAAGATAAAATNATTGAAAAAACAAATTNACTTNTATCAAAAAATAAAGATTTAGAAAAGAAAATNAAGCATAANATTTCNAATNAAGTTNATTTTTCANNTATTTTATCNAATGGAAANAACTTAGGAGATGTAAAAATAGTTTTACATGATTTAAAAGANTATTCTGGAGATTTAAAAACATTTNCNGANCAGTTTAGAAATCAAATTAAGAATGATGGTATTCTTATATTAAGTTCAAATTCAGATAATAAAGTAANTTATGTATGTTCTGTTACNGANANTNTTATTNATNAAATAGATGCNATAAAAATATGTAAGGANATTGGAAATATTATCAATGGTGGAGGNGGAGGNAAACCTCATCTTGCTACTGCNGGTGGTAAAAATAATAATGATACAGATAAGGTATTTNATCACATATTTAAATATGTTGANTCACAGTTAANGAAAGGTTAGAATGAATAAAGAAACTCCAATTATTTTTTCAAAAAGTGTAAANGGNAAAGTAGGNTGTACNTTGCCNANTTTAGATGTTCCTGATTTAGAATTGTCTAAATTTATATCNANTGATTTATTAAGNTCNGATNAGGTNGGATTACCAGAAATCACNGAACCTGAAGTTATGAGACATTTTGTAAATTTATCNACAAAGAANCATCATATTGATAAGGATATTTTNCCTCTNGGTTCATGTACTATGAAATATAANCCTAAAATCAATGAACATGTAGCATCTTTAAATCAATTTTCAGGNATTCATCCAAATAAATCTGACAAATATTGTCAACCTGCNATAAGAATAGTNTANGAATTAGAACAAATGTTGAAGAAAATAACTGGAATGTCTGCATTTACACTTCAACCTTCAGCAGGTTCACAAGGTGAATTTGTTGGTCTTTTATTGATGCGTAAATATCATGAAATAAATNATAATCTNAATAAAAATATAGTTTTGATTCCTGAAAGTGCNCATGGAACAAANCCTGCAAGTGTTATTTTAGCTGGATANAAACCAGTTGAATTAGGTACNGATGNNCGNGGCCGTGTAGANATGGATGATNTAANAAGTAAAATAAATGANNATGTTGCAGGNATGATGCTAACTCAGCCNAATACATTAGGTNTNTTTGAAGATANAATATCTGAAATATCTGATTTAATACATGANGTTGATGGAATNATGTACATGGATGGAGCAAANCTTAATGCTTTAATTGGTCTTTCNAAACCTGCAGATATGGGNTTTGATATTACNCATATTAATCTTCATAAAACATTTTCTACACCNCANGGNGGTGGTGGTCCNGGNTCTGGTCCAATTGGAGTNGTTGATAAATTAAAAGANATGCTTCCNTANCCNATGGCTTGTAAAAATGAAGATTCATNTTTTTGGGATTTTGATATTAAAAACAGCATAGGAAAAATACATTCTTACAATGGAAANTTTGGTATTCTTGTTAGGGCATTTGTATATATTAAAATGCTTGGNGAAGAGGGTGTAAAAAATATGACTAAACATGCAATATTAAATGCTAATTACATAAAAAAATCACTCTCTAAANTCTATGATGTNCCATTTTCAGATGGAACNTTNCATGANTTTGTTATATCAGCATCAAATCAAAAAAATAAAGGNGCTAAAGCTCTTGATATAGCAAANTCATTNTTAGATTATGGTTTTTATGCACCNACAATTTATTTTCCAACAAATATTAGTGAATCTATTATGATTGANCCTACAGAGTCAGAGGACAAGGCNACATTAGATAGNTTTATNAAAGCTATGCTNGAAATTGATTCNAATATAAAAAATAANATTGATAAGGTTTTAGATTCNCCATTAAAAACNCCAGTTNGACGANTAGATGAGACAAAAGCTAATAGAGAATTAAATCTTAGATGGAAAGANAATGAATTATAAGANAATTGANGATAAAATTTANATATCAGTNGATAAAGGTGAATTTATAAATCAAAANTTATTAGAGGTNTCAGAAAAAGAATCTTTAACTTCAGGGTGGATNAGNGGCCTTGGNGCNATTTCTGATGTAGAAATTGCATATTATGANATTGATGAGAAAGTTTATGTNAAAAAAGTNTATGANGANGATTATGAGTTATTGANTNTAACNGGAAANNTNTCTTTATTAGATAATAAACCTTTCNTTCATACACATNTAAGTTTTTCTGATACNAAATTTAAAGCATATGGNGGACATCTATTTGANGCTAAAGTTATNGCTGCATGTGAATTATTAATTTTAGTTTCTAATTANNAATTACATNGNAATCTAAATTGTAACATAGGTTTATCATTATGGGATATNAAANAATGAAAATTAAAACANTAAATACTAAAAAAGCCCCTNAAGCAATTGGTCCATATTCACAAGCAAAGGTTATNAATNNTCTTGTATTTACATCTGGCCAAATACCNTTNCANCCAAATGGTGAACTAGTTANTGGAAATTTTGAGAAAGAGTGCGTTCAAGTTTTNGAGAATNTNAAGGCTATTTTANNTGAATCTAATTCAAATTTATCAAATATTATTAAATTNACNGTTTTTTTAACTGANNTAAATAANTTCAATACNCTTAANGANGTTTTTGAAAGATANTTTGTTGATNATCTTCCAGCAAGGTCAACAATTGAAGTTTCAAAACTTCCAAAAGGNTGTAGANTTGAAATTGAAGCTNTNGGATTAGTTNATGTTTAGATNTTTTCTTATNTNNANATTTATANTNAANATNAGTTTNGNNCAATCTAATCNAAANAAGTTTAATTGGACANTAAATTTGATTCCTACTGTTGGTCANATAAATAATAAAAAATATATTAAAGCNNTAGTATTAGGTGCTNCTCAGTCTTATTCTNTTNANAGATATNTCCATTTTAATAAAACAAATCAAATAGGAAAAAGAAATACACATGCNTGGTGGGTACTNGGTTTATACTTTTATGGTATTATTGATGCATATGTNGANCATAGTTTAAAAAATTTTCCAAATCCAAAAGAAGGGATGGTTAAATAAAATATGTGTGCAATAACAGGAATGTTTACTGAAAAAAGTAATGTATGTTTATCCTTATANAATGCCCTNACAGTTTTNCAACACAGNGGTCAAGATGCAGCAGGAATGGCAACATGTACTGATGATGGTAATTTAGTTTTACATAAAGATAATGGTTTAGTAAGAGATGTATTTAGTGAGAAAAAAATGATTACCTTNGAGGGTCAATATGGATTAGGNCATACTCGTTATCCNACTGCAGGNAGTTCTNGTAATNCNGAAGCACAACCTTTTTATGTAAATTCTCCNTTTGGATTAGTTTTAGTTCATAATGGAAATTTAGTTAANTCCAAAGAATTGTCTAATCAATTATGTGAAANGGATTTAAGACATTTAAATACCAGTTCTGATTCCGAAGTACTATTAAATGTTTTTGCAAATGCTCTTCATAANAGATCATCAAAAAAATTGAAAANAGANGACATTTTTGCTGCTGTNGANGAGGTNCATGATCGAGTTCAAGGTGCTTATGCAGTTATTGTAATGATATTAGGGTATGGAATTTTGGCATTTAGAGANCCAAATGGNATAAGACCTTTGGTTTATGGAAAGAAAAAAGATAAAAATCATATGTTNTCTTCNGAAAGTGTAGCATTAGATTGTTTAGGTTATAATANAAATGTCAGAGATGTTAANCCAGGTGAGTCNATTTTTATTGATATTAATGGAAAAGAAANNACTCANACTTATCAAAAATCNAGACCTGTATCTCCATGTATNTTTGAATATGTATATCTTGCTCGTCCAGATAGTACAATGGATAANATAAACGTTTATGCAAGTAGNTTATCTATGGGTAAGTTTTTAGCTAATAAAATTAAATCCGAACTNTCTGAAAATGATTTAGAATCNATTGATACAATTATTCCAATACCAGATACAAGNAGAACTAGNGCATTACCTATTAGTATTGANCTTAATAAAGAATTAAGAGANGGTTTTGTTAAAAATAGATANATNGGAAGAACTTTCATTATGCCTGGTCAAAAAGTTAGAAAGAAGTCTGTAAAACAAAAGTTAAATACTATTGATTCAGTATTTANTGGTAAAAATGTTNTGTTGATAGATGATTCAATNGTNAGAGGAAANACCAGTAAACAAATAGTTCAAATGGCNCGTGATGCAGGNGCTNAAAAAGTTTTTTTTGCGAGTGCNTCTCCTCCAATAGTATTCCCTAATGTTTANGGTATAGATATGCCATATGTTAAAGAATTGATTGCGTATAATAAAACCATTNANCAAATATGTGATGAAATTGGTGCAGATAAACTTATTTACCAAGACCTTGAGGATTTANTTGCTTCTGTTAAAAAGTTNAATCCAAGCATTCAAACATTTGATACATCATGTTTTGATGGAAAATATATTACAGANGGTGTNTCANAAGAATACTTAGATAAATTACATAAACACAGATAATTAAATGATTAAAAAATTTTTTAAAGAACATAGTATACATAAGNNTTTAGTAAAAANATTAGATTGGATATTTGCTTATAATCTTCCAAAATTTCTNATTACTGCATCTGTTTTNTCATGGGGAANAGCTTCAGCATATTTTCAAGTTAATCAGTCNTCTATCAATTATTTTAGTACTAANTTTGATCTTTCTAATNTTNTAATATTTTTGGGACTTTTTTTATTAATGGGNGGTCTNAATATNCAAATNGAACTTAATAANCTAAAATATGCATATGATTCAACTANTCTTGATTATGTAAAAGATAATAATAACTTAGATTATCCAATTTTANCATCTNACATACTAAATGAAGATAAAATGAAAAAATTNTCATTCTTAAGTATTTTTTTAGGTGTTTTTATAATTGGTATTTCATCAATTAATATTGTCCCCACCATTCTTTTATATTCATATTTAAATTTATTTTATTATAAAAATGTAATTAAGAATAAAAATTTCTTACAAAATATTATTTTTTTAATTTGTACTAATTTTTTACTTTTTTTATCAGGATGGATATACAACACATTTAGTTTTGGCTTAATTTTAGAATATATTCCAATTTACATACTAGCAGCCCTACCCATTATACTTTCATATGAATTTATATTTTTTAAAGAATTTATTAATGGAGATGAAAAAACTATATCTGAATTAAACTTGAATGGAAAAATAATATATTTCTGTTCTATTCTGATGTTATTAAGTGTTTTTTATATTACATATAACTTAATGATAGACCCTGTAATATCACATTTTGCATTAATAATATTACCTTTTTATATTTTTGCATTTTTTAGAGGTTTGCCTAAAGATTTTGTTAGATCATTTATTTACCCAATAATGGTAATGAATATTCTTCTTTCATGGACACTTTTTCCATATCTTTTTGTCTTTATCTTAATAGTATATTTTTTCTCTAAATACTACTATTGGCATAGGTTTGATATGCACTTTCCAAAATTTGTTATAGAAGAGAATAATTAAACTATTGAAAACAGAACAAATTTTAAATGAAATTGGGTTTAATGAATTTATTTCTTTTGATTTAGAAACTACAGGGTTAAATCCTAATAAAAATGAAATAATTGAAATTTCTGCAGTAAAATTTAAAAAAGGAATATATCATTCTGAATTTTCAACATTGGTAAAGCCAGAAACTGAAATTCCTAAACATATATCAAAAATTACTGGCATCACAAATTCAATGGTATTTAATTCTCCCAATATTAAAAAAGTCCTACCAGATTTTATTGAATTTGTAAATAACAGTAATTTGATTGCTCATAATATAGATTTTGATTTAGGATTTATAAAAAAATATTTACAAAAATATGATAAGCAAATAAATTTTAATTCAACAACTGATACACTAACTCTTTCAAGATCCTTTCTGTTTAATTTAGAAAAATTTAACCTTGAATATCTTTCAATGCATTTTCAACTAAATCATGACAATGCTCATAGAGCCACACCAGATGCAATTAATACTGGAAAAATTTTCATTCATACAATAAAAAGAATGATTTCAATGCCTAAAAATATTTTTAAAAACATTAATCAAATATGCTCAGATAGAAAAATTCATAATACTACTTTATACAGCAAAATTTACCAATTTCTAAATCATAATGAACCTTACGATAAATTTGATAAGAATGATTTTACATTAAAAAATAATGTCATAAAAAATATTAATGGTAATAATAAATCTTTAGAAGTAAGTATAAATTCTTGGTTTAAGCAAGATGGAATTTTGTCAAATGCCTGGAAAAATTATTCCTACAGAGAAGTTCAAGATTTGTTTTCAAATGATATTTATAATAATTTTTTATCTGAATCTAAATTAGTTTCTGAAGCAGGAGCAGGACTTGGAAAATCATTAGGCTATTTAATAGCAAGTGTAAAATTTGCTAAAGATAATAACAAGAAAATAATAATTTCTACATACACAAAAACATTGCAAGAGCAATTATTTTATAAAGATATTCCTCTATTAATTAATGAACTTAATCTTAATATTAAAGGCATAATCTTAAAGGGAAAAAATAATTATATTTCCAAAAACAAATTAAAAAAAATTATACTTAAAGACTATATATATATGAATGATGCAGATATTAATGAATGTATTACTTTAATTGTTTGGTCCCATTTTACATCTACTGGAGATGTTGAGGAGTGTAATGGTTTAAGTAGGCAGAATTTAGGTTCTTTATGGAGTAAATTATCATTTTCTGATTATGATAATTCATCTATTGATGAAATTTTTTTGAATGATGGTAATCAAAATGATTTTTATCATACAATAGTAAATGAGATTACAGATTCTGATATAATTGTTGTTAACCATTCTCTTTTATGTACTGATATCACATCAAGTAAATCAATATTACCAAAAGATTCAATTTTAATTATTGACGAGGGTCATAATTTTATAAATGCTATGAGAAATACACTTACTTTAAATGTTTCTGATAACGGGTTTATTAAGTTAATAAAGTCACTACAAACTATTACAAATTCAATTAAAACTGATAATTTTTTACAATTAAATACTTCTGTTAATAAAATAATTAAAGATGCATCAATAATGTTTGAATATTTTAAAAGTAACTTTGAAGATGTTTATGATAACCTTAATTTTGGACAGTTTGATCAAATTATGACACTACAAGATTTCAAATCCAATGGATTAGATACTGAAATTTTATTAACAAAATTAAGTGAACTTTTGAGAGAAATTGATTCTATATTAAAAACTAATCAAAAGAAATTTTTCTTTTTACATTTAATTAGAACACAAATACTGGATTTACATTCTATTTTAAAAGTTTTTAATAAAAAAGACTCAAGTATTGTAAGGTGGGTTTCTTTTTCAAAAAATAGTCATAAACACTATTTTAAAATTCATTTATTAGATGGTGATTATAAAAAGTTTTTAAAAGAATCTTTGTTCAATAATTACAAATCTTTTTTGATGTGTTCAGCAACATTTACTATAAATGACTCTTTTGATTATTTTTTTTCAAAGTTACCAATGAAATGTGATGAAAGTATTGATATAAACACAAATATATACAAATCACCTTTTTTTTATGAAGAACAAGCAAAATATTATATTTTTAACAAGTCTATGGATATAAACTCAAGTGAATATATTAATGAAATATCGAGCCAAGTTTCAAAAATCAATAATTCACTAAATAAAAGAGTTTTAGTTCTTTGTACTTCATATAAGCAAGTAAATGCTATTTCTCAAAGTTTGCTAAATAGTTATGGTGTTAATAAAAATGACGTTTTAACACAAACTTCAAAGTTTAGCAAAAAAAAATTGTTAGATACATATAAAAGTTCTAAATCATCAATATTAGTTGCAACTTCAACTTTTTGGGAAGGTGTAGATCTACCTGGAGAATTATTAGAAGTATTATTTATAGCAAGGATACCATTTGGTAATCCATCTAATCCATATAATTCACATTTTTGTAATCTAATTGAAAGTCAGGGGGGAAATTCATTTTATGATATGCAATTACCTGATTCGATTTTAAAACTTAAACAAGGAGTTGGAAGATTAATTAGAACAGATAGAGATTCAGGTGTTTGCATTCTAACAGATCCGAGATTATCAAATTCAAGATATGGTAAATTTATCATTGATGAATTGACTCCAAATCCTGATTTTTATTCACATTTTGACGAAATTATCAATGATATAGATAATTTTTTAGGTTAATAGCATAACTTTTTTTTAAGTTTAGTCCAAATTTTTTAAGGGTATTAATGAAAGTTTTAATTACAGGATATAATCTAAATATTAAGAATCTAGTTGATGTTGCTAGAGATGGTTATAAGGTAGAATTATCTCAAGACTCTATTGATAAAATTAACTCATGTAGGCAATTAGTAGATTCTAAGATTAAAAATGGTGAGATAATGTATGGTATTAATACAGGTATTGGTGAATTTTCAGAAACTATTTTAAATCCAGATCAAATCAAAGATTTTCAAAAATATTTAATTTACAATCACTCAGCAGGTATTGGCGATCCTGCACCAATTGAACACATTAGAGCTGCTATGTTAAGTAGAATTAATGTTCATGCAAAAGGAATGTCTGGTTGTAGATTGGTGATTACAAAAACTTTAGTAGATATGTTAAATGCAGGTGTTACTCCTCAAGTGTGCACAAAAGGTTCTGTTGGAGCTTGCGGAGATTTAGCACCAATGTCTCAAATAGCTTTGGTTCTGTTAGGCGAAGGAAAAGCTTATTACAAAAATGAATTATTAGATGGTAAAACTGCATTAGAAAAAGCAGGAATTGAAGTTCCTGGACTAGAAGCAAGGGATGGTCTTGCAGTCATAAATGGTTCAAATTTACTTACTTCAATGTCAGGATTATTTATAAACGATACTATAAATTGGATTAAACATGCAGAAATTGCTGCTGCTATGTCATATGATGCTTTATTAGCAAATCCTGGCCCATTGAATCATTTAATACACAAAGTGAGAGGTTTTTCAGGGGCAATAAAATCTGCTCGTTCTTTGAGAAAAAACTTGCATAATGGTGACCTTATTGAAAAAAGAATAAAAACAAAATTACAAGATGCATATTCTCTAAGATCAACACCTCAAGTAATTGGAGCAGTTATTGACACAATTGAATACTGCACAAAGCAAGTAGAAATTGAATTAAATGGTGTTGGAGATAACCCAATTTTTTTCGTTGAAGAAGGAATTCAATTGTCTGGAGCAAACTTTCAAGGTACACCTGTGTCATTACCATTAGATAATTTAGGCGCAGCAGTAACGATGGTCTCTGTGCTTTCTGAAAGGCGTATGAATAGGCTTAATAATCCAGCATTAAGTAATGGTCTTCCATCGTTTTTAACAAAAGGTGCGGGTATGTTTTCAGGTTTGATGCTAAGTCAATATACTGCAGATATGCAGATAGTTGAACAAAGAATATTATCGGCACCTGCCAGTATACAATCTATACCTGCAGCTGCAGATCAAGAAGACTTTGTATCGATGGGAATGAATACAGCATTAAAAAATAATCAAATTTTAGATAATGCTTATGGTATTTTAGGAATTGAACTAATGGCTGCAGCCCAGGCATTAGATTTTAGAGATCACAAATTTGGAGATGGAGTTAAGATATCAAAAGATGTAATAAGACAATATGTTGAATTTCTTGATATAGACAGACCTCTTTATGAAGATCATAATACAATGAAAAAATTAGTAAAAGATTGTAATATTTTAAATGAAGTTGAATCAAAAATTGGAAGTTTATATGAGGAATGATTATGAAGTTTAAAGAAAATTTAACTTTTGATGATGTTTTAATGGTACCGCAATATTCAGAGGTATTACCAAGAGAAGTTGACTTAAAAACAAAAATTACAAAAAATATTAAACTTAATATACCACTTTTGAGTGCTGCTATGGATACAGTTACAGAAAGTAGAATGGCTATTGCTCTCGCTAGAGAAGGAGGAATGGGTATTGTACATAAAAATTTAACTATATCTGAACAATGCGCTGAAATAGATAAAGTGAAAAGATCTGAGAGTGGGATGATTTTAGATCCTATTACAATAGAATCGAAAAAATCTTTAGATGAAGCACTTGATATTATGTCAAAATATCATATTTCAGGTGTTCCAGTTGTTGATGATGGAAAACTCAAAGGTATACTAACAAATCGAGATATAAGATTTGAAACTAATTTGGATTTAAAAGTATCAGACAGAATGACTGACAATAATCTTATTACAGTTAATCATGGAACCACTTTAGAAGAGGCAAAAGATGTTTTACAAAAAAATAGAGTCGAAAAACTTTTAGTTGTAAATGAAAGTGGTGATTTAACAGGTTTAATTACAGTAAAGGATATTTTGAAAAAACAGAATTATCCAGATGCTGCAACTGATAAGCATGGTAGATTGCTAGTTGGAGCAGCTGTGGGAATAGATTCAGATACTCATGAAAGAGTTGCTGAATTAGTTAATAATAATGTAGATGTCATTGTTATTGATACTGCACATGGCCATTCTAAATCTGTGATGGACATGGCAACTAAAATCAAAAAAAATCATTCTAATATTGATTTGATAGTTGGAAATGTTGCTTCAGCTTCTGGTGTTGAATCTTTAATTGATTGTGGGGCAGATGCTGTAAAAATTGGAATTGGTTCTGGATCAAGTTGCACTACTAGAATAGTTGCAGGAGTTGGAGTTCCCCAATTATCATCGATTTTAAATTCGTATGAGATAGCAAACAAAAAAAACATTCCAATTATTTCTGATGGAGGAATGAGATATTCGGGTGACATAGCAAAATCATTAGCAGCGGGGTCCAGCGCAGTAATGTTAGGAAGTATTTTTGCAGGTACTGATGAAAGTCCAGGTGAAATTATTTTATGGGAGGGTAGAAGTTATAAATCTTATAGAGGAATGGGATCAATTTCAGCTATGAAATCTGGAAGTAGCGATAGATATTTTCAAAAAGGAACTAAAAATAAAAAGTTAGTTCCAGAGGGGATAGAAGGAATGGTGCCAGTTAAAGGGCCAATGTCTGAATTAGTTCTTCAATTACTTGGAGGTATACGTTCTTCAATGGGATATTGTGGAGCTAAATCATTAAAAGATTTTATTAAAAAAGTTGAATTTATAAAAATTACCAGTTCTGGAATTGTAGAGAGTCATCCCCACGACATTGATGTCACAAAAGAAGCCCCAAATTATAGAAAACCGTACTAAATTGTTTATTTAAGATTGTTTAAATGCTTTGAAATTCTAGCTTTTTGATTTGCTGCTTTATTTTTATGAATAATACCTTTAGATGCAACTTTATCAATAGTAGAGAAAGCAGAATCAACTATTTTAATAGCTTCATCTTTTTTGTTCTCGTTAAGAACTTTTTTTGTTACTGATTTTACAATCGATTTATAATGCTTATTTTTTATATTTGCTTTTCTAGATTGTCTAACCCTTTTTAAAACTGTTCCTTTTGCGCTCATTTTATCCTCTTAATTTTCATAATGATTATTAGGACCCAAATATACCTAATGTCTTCTTTAAATAACAAATAATATTATTGTTTAATGACCTTAATCATTTTAACTTACATTCAAATAAAGAAAGATTTTTATTATGGCTGACGACAATGTTTTAAATTCAATTAATATATTTTCTGAACTATCAGACAAAGAATGTTCTAAATTACAGAAATATTTCAAACCTAGGAATTATTTAAAAAATAGTATGATAATTCTTGAAGAAGAATATGGAGATTTAGTCTTTGTTGTCAATTCGGGTACAATAAAAATTACGAGAGTTAATGATGAAGGCAAAGAAGTGATTCTTGCACTTCTTGGGCCAGGTGAAATTTTTGGAGAACTTGCAATTTTAGATGGAGAAGCAAGATCTGCAAATGCTTTAGCACAAGAAAATTGTAATTTATTAGCCATAAACAAAGAAGATTTCTTAGATATATTGAAAAATAATTTTTCTGTTTCTTACAATTTAATGTGTGAGTTAGCTAAAAGGCTTAGAAAGTCTGATCAGCAAATTGAGGCACTTTCTTTGTCTGACGCTGAACATAGAATTGGAGTATCATTATTAAATTTAGCTGAAGACATGGGTGTAATTAGAAAAGGTAAAGTAACAATTCAAAACTTACCGTTTCAGCAAGATATTGCAAATATGGCTGGAACTTCAAGAGAAACTGTTTCTAGAGTTCTTAAACTTCTGGAAAATAAAAATATGATATCTAAAGTTGGTCATACTTTAGTCATACCAGACTATACATTTTTTAAACAAATTTTTGGTAAATCTGTATAATTCTTATCATAAATGCCAAAAGATATATTAAATAATCTTAAACTTAAAGATAGTAGAACTATTTCGCGCTCTATTTCTATGGTTGAAAACAAAGAGGATGGTTATTTAGATTTGTTATCAACCATATTTCCTCATACTGGTAATGCTTATAGAATTGGTATTACTGGCCCTCCAGGTTCTGGTAAAAGCACCATAACTGATCAGCTCGTAAAATTAATTTTAGAAAAAAAAATATCTGTTGCAGTAATTGCAATTGACCCAAGTAGTCCTTTCAATGGTGGTGCTATTTTAGGAGATAGAGTAAGATTTGTAAACGATTTTAAAAATATCAATACGTTTTTTAGGAGTATGTCAACTAGAGGTTCGCAGGGAGGTTTAGCTAATTCGGCGAAATTAGTGGCAGATATTTTTGATGCATCTGGATTTGATATTATAATATTTGAGACAGTAGGTGTAGGGCAAGTAGAAATTGATGTAATTGAAGCTGCTGATTCAGTTATAGTTACTTTAGTTCCCGAATCTGGAGATGACATTCAGATGATGAAAGGTGGTTTAATGGAAATTGCTGATTTATTTGCTATAAATAAGTCTGATCGACAAGGTGCTGATCGTTTATACACATCACTTAATAAGGCTTTGGAATTAAATAATAATGAGTTTTGGAGAACGCCAATTGTTAAAACAGTTGCTACAAGAGGTGATGGTATTCAATTACTTTATGATCAAATTGTAAATCATAAGGAGTATATTAGTAATTCAAATAAGCGTTTCGAAAAATTAGATAAAAGATATATAAAAACCATAAAATTTTATGTTAGTGATATTCTTACTGATAAATTTTGGACAGAAGAAATTGATTCTCGTCTTAATAAAGAGTTGAAACAAGATTACAACAAAAGAATATCACCATTTGAAATGGCTAATTTTCTTATCAAAAAATGACTAAAAATTCTGACATGACATTTATTGACCATCTTGAAGCATTGAGATGGGCTCTCATAAGATCAATATGCTTAATAGGATTAGTAATGTTTGGATCTTTTGTATATTCAAATGTTATACAAGATTTTATTATGCAACCATTATATGATTTAAATTTAAAAAATTTTACACTTCAGGATTTAAAAATTACTAGTCCATTTGTAGTTAAAGTCATAATAGCAGTATTCACTTCTATAATAATTTCATTTCCATATTTTATATTTGAATTACTTAATTTTATTTATCCAGCAATATCAAAAATCTCAAAGCTGTATTTATTTTTCATATTCATTTTATCAATTTTATTTTTTTACACTGGTTGTACATTCGGTTATTTTTTCTTATTTCCAAACACAATATCTTTTTTTGTTGGCTTAGTAGATAATTCAGTTGAATTTAACCCTGAGAGATTAAATTATGTTTTTTATTCATTTTGGTTGATCATTGTTAGTGGCTTCATATATCAACTACCTATTATATCATTAATATTAACTAAATTAGGTATTATTAATTATGAATTTTTAAAGCAAATGAGATCAATTGCTTTAATTATTTTTTTAGTTTTTGGTGCAATTATAAGTCCTCCTGACCCATTGAGTCAGTTATTTATTGCTGTACCATTATACTTTTTATATGAATTAGGAATAGTTATAAGTTATTTTTTTAGAGTAGAGAAATGAAAAAATTTTTAGATGAAATATCAGTTCCGATCAAATCAAATCTTGTAGAATTTGATTATCATTTTGATAAATCGCTTGAATCTGAAGTACAGACAATAAACTCAATAGTAAAATATTTAGTCAGAAAAAAAGGAAAAAGATTAAGACCTAGATTGTCGCTTTTAAGTGCAAAAATATGTGGAAATGTAAATGTGAAAACATATAAAGTTGCTTCATTATTAGAAATATTACATGTAGCAACTCTAGTACATGATGATGTTGTTGATGAGTCTGATTTAAGAAGAGGTTGGCCATCCGTTGGAAGGATATGGAAAAATAAGTTAAGTATATTAGTTGGAGATTATCTTTTTTCTAAAGCTCTAACAAATATGGCGGAGATTGATTCTATGGAATCAGTTAAAATTCTTGCAAATTTAGCGTCTAGGCTAAGCCAAGGAGAAATTTTGCAAATTGAAAAAGCCTTAAGAAAAGATATGACTGAAGATGTTTATTTTAAAATGATTAGTGATAAAACTGCATCACTATTTTCAGCCTCTTGTAAATTGGGAGCAATTACTGCCACTGAAGATAGTAAAAAAATAGAAGCCTTAACTAATTTTGGTGAATATTTAGGGCTAGGATTTCAAATAAAAGATGATTTATTTGATTTGATAGGAAATATTGATAAAACCGGAAAGCCGTCTGGTTATGATTTAAAAAGAAACTTGTTAACTCTACCGCTAATATATATTCTCAATAATAAAAGTTCAATTAAACAAAAAGCATTTAAATTACAATTAAAACTATTATTACGAAAAAATAAATTTAATGAAATAAAAAATCTTATTATTAGTGAAGGTGGTATAGAATACGCACAAAATAAATTATTAAATATTTCTAAAAAAGCAAGAAAAGAGTTGGAAATATTTACAGATTCAGATGTAAAAGATGCTATGATTGAAATTTTAGAATTTAATTTAATTAGGAATACCTAAATGAAGAAATTAATCAATGTTGCAAATATTTTGACATTTTCTAGAATTGTACTATCCATTCCTTTATGGAAAATTCTTAATGATATTACTGCTGCTAGTGGATTCTCTGTTATTAATGTTTTTTTATTGTTATGCCTTATAATTGCGCTTACAGATGTACTTGATGGTTTTGCAGCAAGATATTTTAAGTCTGTTACAGATTTAGGTAAATTTTTAGATCCCATAGCTGACAAAATCTGTGCATTAGTGATGATTTTATTTTTATCTATAAAATTTGGAGTTTATTATTATGCATTGTTTGTAGTTGTTTTAGTACGAGATATAATTATATCAATAGTTTCAATTTATTTTGCCTCTAAAAGAAATTTATATTTTCAAGCCAATATTTTTGGAAAGTGGTTTTTGTTTTTCATTGCAATGTGTATGATTTTATCAGTGATAAGAATACCGGATATAATCAATTATAATTATCCAATTTTAGGACTAATAAATGCCGCATTATATTTATTAACATGGATATTTTTTGTATTAGCAACTATAAACTACTTTTCAAAATACATTAAAGCATTTTGGAGCATTGATGTTTAATTTCATAAAAAAAACTTTTGTTGGATTAAAAAAAACCAGAAATAATATTGTAAATACACTATCTAAATTTCATGGAAAAAAATATTTAGATGAAGAAGAACTTGAGGAACTTGAGGCTGATTTATTTCAGGCTGACCTTAGTTATGAAATTATCGATAGTATTATAAGTAACTTTAAAAATAAAAGATTTGATGAAGACACTACCATAGAAAAAGAGTTTATTTCTGCTATCAAAAATACTATTACTATAGATAGTAGAAATAATGAAGATGCTAGAATTTATATAATGGTTGGAGTTAATGGAACTGGAAAAACAACTACTTCAGCTAAACTTTCTAACTATTTTAAAAATATGTCATTTAAAACTATGTTAGTTGGTGCAGATACATATAGAGCTGCAGCTGTAAACCAGTTAAAATTATGGTCAGAAAAACTAAATGTTAAGTTTATTTCAAATGAATTTACTAAAGATCCCTCCTCAATTGTTTATGATGCTTTAAATTCTGGAATAAAAGATAATTTTGACAAAATAATCATAGATACCGCAGGAAGGTTGCATAATTCTATAAATTTAATGCAAGAACTTGAGAAATTATACACCGTCGCAAATAAGTTTAATGAAAAAGTCAAGGTAATCTTAGTTGTTGATAGTAATGTAGGTCAAAATGGTATGAACCAAGCAATAGATTTTAATAAGTTTATTCCAATAGATTCATTAATTTTAACTAAAATGGATGGTACAGCAAAGGGAGGTGTTGCCATTTCGATGATTAATAAATTAAATCTTCCAATAGAATTTATAGGTGTTGGTGAAAATGTAGGTGATTTAGTTCCATTTGAACTTGATACATATTTAAAAGGCTTAATATTCAATGAATAATAATAATAAAGTTTCTGTTTTAACATTAGGTTGCGCTAAAAATCTAGTTGATTCCGAATATTTGATTACAGGTCTAAAGCATATAGGATATCAGATGGTTGATGATGTTAGTAAATCAAGTGTGGTAATTATTAATACTTGTGGTTTTTTAGATGTTGCAAGGGAAGAGAGTATAGAAAAAATTTTAGAAATTGAACAAAAAAAACAGGATGGTTTAATTGATAAAATAATAGTAATGGGTTGCCTTGCAGAGCGATATGGAGATGAATTACAAAAAGAGATTTCTGGAGTAGATAAATTTTTTGGATCAGAAGAACACGAAGCTGTAATCAGATTCATATCTGGTAAATCATTTAACTTAGATGATCCAGATATTATCAGAGCTTCACTGACACCGAAGCACTATTCTTATTTAAAGATTGCTGAAGGCTGTGATAATGCTTGTTCTTTCTGTTCTATACCACTAATGAGGGGACTACAAAAAAGTCAACCTCTAAGATGGAATATTCAAGAAGCTCAAAGATTAGCTTCTAGAGGTGTTAAAGAGTTGCTTGTGATTGCGCAAGATTCAACATCATATGGTTGGGATGCAAGTCCTAAAACATCTTTACATGAACTCTTTACAGAATTAGATAAAATAGATGGAATTGAGTGGCTTAGATTACACTACGCTCACCCTTCAAATCTTCACAGAAAAATGATTGATCAATTTAAGCATCTTCAAAAGTTGATTCCATATATTGATATGCCCATACAACATGGCGCTGATAAAATGCTAAAAATTATGCGCAGAGGCTTAAAAAGCGATGGTATTAAGAAAAAAATTGATTCTCTGAGAAATAGTAATAATGATATTGCTATAAGAACATCAATTATCGTTGGTCATCCAGGCGAAACTGATAAAGAATTTAATGAACTATTAAAATTTATTTCTGAAGTTGAGTTTGATAGACTAGGTGTATTTCAATATTCTCACGAAGAAGATACATTGGCTGGTAATGTTATGAAAGATGAAGTACCGAAAAAAGTTAAAAAAGAAAGATTTGAGCAAACTATGGAACTTCAGCAAAAAATCAATTTAAGAAAAAATAAATCTTTGGTAGGTACAGAGCAAAAAATCTTGGTTGATATGTCAAAAGATAATTTTTCACTTGGCAGAACATATAGAGATTCCCCAACAGTAGATAATTATGTTAAAATTAATACGAATCTTGAAACTGGAAAATTTTATAATGTTAAAATAGAAAAAGCATTAGAATATGATTTATTAGGGCAGGTAGTTAAATGAAATTTAGAATCCTTGGAATTGAGCATATTGGTATAGCACAAAATACAAATTCAGAACAACTATCAAATTTTTTTTCAGATATTTTAAATCTACCTAATGAGCGTGAGTTTGTAGAAAATCAAAAAGTTATTACTGAAATATTCGATACAGGCGCAGGAAAAATTGAATTATTATATCCAAGTGAAGAAAGTTCTGTAATAAGTAAATTTCTTTCTAAAAAAGGCCAATCTATGCATCATATTGCAATTTTAGTTGATAATATTGATGAGCTTATTAAACATCTCCTATCAAATGGGATAAAATTAATTAATGAAAAACCTCAAACTGGAGCAGATAATAAAAAAATAATATTTATTCATCCTCATTCAACACCGGGAATGTTATTAGAATTTTGTCAAGAGATTTAATTCTAATGTCTTCTGAATTAAAAGATAAACTATCTACTATCCCATCCGATCCTGGAGTATATTTTTTTAAAGATAAAAAAGATTCAATTATCTATATTGGCAAAGCAAAATGTTTAAAAAAAAGAGTTAGAAGTTATTTTAATAAAAAAAAACATGATATTAAAACATCTGTTTTGATAAAACATATTGCAGATATTGATATTTTGATTGTAAAAAACGAAGCAGAAGCGTTAATAACGGAATCTAATTTAATTAAGGTTCATAAGCCAAGGTATAATGTTTTTCTAAAAGATGATAAAACTTTCCCATATATTAAAATATCTAATGAAAAATTTCCAAAAGTAGAAATTATAAGATTTAAACATTTTAACAAGGATGATCATTTATATTTTGGTCCTTATACTAGATCAAGAGACTTAAGAAAAATTGTCAAATTACTTCATAAAGTATTTCCATTAAAAACTTGCAACGACAAATCAAAAGAATCATGTTTTTGTGGTTTTTGTTTGAGTGACTATAACATATCAGAAATTAAATATGAAGAGATAATAAATCATGTTATAAGTTTTTTAAAAGGCAAAACAGATGGTGTGCTAACTTACCTCAATAGCGAAATGAAAAGGTTAAGTGAAAAAATGGAATTTGAAAAAGCAGCAACATTAAGAGATCAAATATCATTAATCAGAGATTTTTACAAAACTGAGAACCATATTAAAACTGATGAAAAAAATAGAGATTTCATTGGCATTTGTATAGAAGATAGTGTGGGTGTTGTAACAATGATTAAATATAGAAATTCAAAACTTATATCTAAACAAAGTTATGAAGTGAATATAGGTGAAAATGATGATATGGCTTTGATAGGATTTATAAAGCAATATTATATTTCCACAATGGACATTCCTAAAGAAATTCTGATTCAAGAGAGTATAATTAATCAAGAAAAATTAAATAAATGGATGAATGCTTTAGGAAAAAAAACACCAAAAGTTATTGTTCCTAAAATTGGTGAAAAGAAAAGTAAAATTGATTTATGTGTGAAAAATTCAAAACTTCAAATCAGCAGAATTATGTTAACTAAAAAGAAAAGAAAAGAATACGTTTCTAAAATGGTTTCTTCACTTCAGAAAGATTTATTAATGGAAGTACCTCCAAGGAGAATTGAAGGATTTGATAATTCGAATATTCAGGGTAAATATCCAGTATCTAGCATGGTTTGCTTTATAGATGGTAAACCAAGAAAAAGCGAATATAGAAAGTTCAAAATTAAAAATGTAAAAGGAATTGATGATTTTGCTTCAATGAAAGAGGTCGTTTTGAGAAGGTATAAGCGTGTATTGAAAGAACAATTACCATTACCCGACTTGATTGTAATTGATGGTGGAAAAGGACAACTTTCTTCTTCAAAAGATGCGCTAGACAGCTTAGGGTTAGCATTTATTCCAATTATTGGTATAGCAAAAAAAATGGAAGAGGTATTCAAGCCAAATATATCAGAACCTCAAAATATAAGTAAAACATCTCCAGGATTAATGCTTTTGAAGCGTGTAAGAGATGAATCTCATCGTTTTGCAATACAATTTCATAGGCAAATAAGAGAAAAAGGTATGTTACAATAAATTATGTTAAATAAAATAAATATATAATGTAATACTTTAATTAATAATTGATTTATTAAATTAATATTTAATTACAAATATTTTGATATTAACCTATGAAAGTGATGTGTACCTATTTCATGCTCAGCAGAATAGCGACCTCTATCATAAAATTTAGATTTAATACCTTTTTGTACATCAAGTACAACTTTTTGATCTTCTAGTTCTATTTGATCAACACTATTACTATTACCTGAACTTTGTTTATGACCTTTTAGTGGTAATGAAATAAATCTTATTCTGGTTTTTTCTTTACTAAGAGGTTCAATAATATTAACAGATATACCCCAATTATAAAAATTTAGCATTATATTTGGAAACAACCAAAAATAGAGTGCATAAACATCATTTAGAGGAATATCATAAATTAGTTTTTTTCCTTGAATAGAATCATCTTTATTTTGAGATTTTGCAATTTGAAGAACAGAATAATTTAAAGCAATGGTCTTATATGAATGATTTTCAATATCTGATGATAAGCCCTGATGAACATATGAAATATGAAACCCCTCAAGATAGTTTTCACAATATAAAGCCCAGTGAGCATCTATCTTATAAGTGTTTGAGGAAGACTCATCAAAAGATAACTTTTCAAAGGGATACCAATCAACAAGTTTATTTATTTCATTTAATCCATCCAATATTGATTTGTTTTGACCAGCATTTACAAATATTAACCCATTCCAGTTCAATAGGTTGATATTTTTATCTATATTATCATCTTTAGTAGGAAAATTTTTAGTATTTTTAAATCCTGGCGCATGATTGATACTTCCGTCAAGATTAAAACTTCTTCCATGGTAATTACATACCAATTTATTTTTATATTGCTTTTCATTGCAAAGTATATTTCCTCTATGTGTACATACATTACTAAGACAAAAAATATTATCACCCTCTTTCGTAATAACAAGGGGAATATCGAGCCAATTTTTAAATAGGCTAAATGGTATAGAATTTGATTTTAATAATTCTGATTGATGACAAATGAATTGATAAGAATTTTCAAAAATAGATTTACTTTTTTCAAATATTTTATCTGATGTATAGAAAGATGATGTAGGTGTTTGAGCAATCTCTATATTTTTATCAATGTTCATAATGAAAATATGTTAAAGAGTTGACCAATAATCTTCTAATTTTTTCATTCCCTTAATAATGTTTTCTACTGATATACCTGAAAAAGCAAATCTTATATATTTCTTTTGCTCGCCTTCTATTGTTTTTCCGAAATGCTCTCTAGTACAAAACGAAACTCCTGTGTTAATTAGAGTTTTCTTTCTAAAATCTTCATAAGAGGCAGCATTCATTCTTTCATATATTTTAGTTATATCTGGAAATAAATAAAATGTAGAATTAGGCACAGATAATTTTAAACCACTCAATTCATTAAGTTTTGATGATAGTGTATCGCGTCTTTGTTTTAACCTTTTCAAAATTTCTTCAGCACCTTTTTGACTACCAGTAAGAGCCTCAATACCTCCATACTGGATAAAATGGTTTGTACAGGATTCATCATTTGTGCCTAACTTTGAAAATATTTGCATAACATTTTCTGGACCAATTGCTGCACCTAATCTCCAACCAGTCATAGCATATGTTTTCGAAAATGTATATAAGATTACAGTTCTATCTTTCATGCCTGGTATTGATACAATACTTTGTGGATTTCCTGAATATTGAATGTTAAAATAGGCCTCATCACTTAAAACCCAAAGATCATGTTTTTGTGCAATATTTGCAATCCAGTGCATTTCTTCAGTACTGGATTCTCCTCCTATTGGATTTTGATAATTATTATAAATTAGTATTCTAGTTTTATTATCAATTAATTTTTCTAAATGATCTCTATCAATTTTAAAACCATCTTTTGAATGAATATATCTATATGGTAATGCGTTTCCTTGATTGTATTCAATTTGACTTTCATAAATAGGGTATCCAGGGTTAGGGTACAAAACACCATCACCAGGATTCATAAATGTATTAATAAACTTAAGTATCGTAGGTTTTCCACCAGGTTGAACAACAACATTTTCTCTATTATATTTAACATTTCTTTGCGATCCAATTACTTCTGCAATAGTATCTCTAAGTTGTGGTATACCACTAGCTGGAACATAGCCAGTTTTTTTATCACGCATCGCTTTTTTAGTTGCTTCTATAATATTATGAGGTGTGCAAATATTGATATCGCCTAGATGAAATGGGTATACTGTGTTTCCTTTGCTAGCATGACGTGTAGCATCTCCTGAAACAGCAAAAGCTGTTTCAGTACCTAAATTTACAAGCTTATTTGAAAATTTAATCTCGTTCATATTAATCCTCTGGTATCATATTTTTTAAAATATTGAGCCTTGTTAATCTATCATTAACAAATTTTTCAATAGCCTTTAATTGCCATGATGATGATAGATGAGCTTCATCAATTACTTCAGTAAGGTTTCCACCAAATCTCCATTTATCATCCCAATCTGGGGACAAAGAATATTTTTTAACTAGTGGATGTTTAATCCAATTTTTCATATTATTGAGCGAAGTATTAGTAATAATCATGGAATCAAACCAATCTTTTTGAGTTATTGTTGAATCTTTATATTCTTGACTTTGCATATTATATAGCGACCAAGAAAGTGCAGCAACAATTTTAATGTTAGGACCATTTGAAATTAATTCAGGNAAAATTTTACATAATTCATTTATTACNCTAGTACCNCNNACNATAATAACACCTTTTTTTGGTTTATTNTTATCATANTCCTTAATAATATAAGCACCTTTNGCNGACTCAAAATGNGAAGGCATTTNNAGTAATTTTCTATTTGGAATTTCNACNGGAGGTCTNGTTAAATGNAGNGCTATAATAGGTATATCTTTGCTTANTGCAGCNCCNAGCATNACAGGNACNTCATTATATTCCCATGGATGAATATTNATAATATTATTATCTGGAAACATTTGAGTTACNCCAGGTGCGAATATNCCAAAATGTGTTCTACTATCTTCAGCNGTTTCTGGACCTGAGTGNCCAGCNACCCANATTGTTTTTCCAACTTTCAATTGAGAATCTTGAGCTAATTGACTNTANAATCTNTATGCTCCNTATTTTAANTATGAAAACGAACCATATGTNCTACAGGCNGTAATATANCCATTAAAATNATCATANGGCTTNTCAGANAAATTTACAGAACTTATACCTGTCATTATTCCTGCNTTTGCAAATTCAGTAATTCCTTGAGGTAATAAAGTCCCATTTTNATTTGATTTAGGATTATACATGCCAAAATCATCANAANCATTCCATCCTTTNCTAAATCCAGCAATATTTGTNGATCCAGCAAGATCTGCNGANCANACTATTGCAAGNGGTCTACTNTATTTTTTAAATACATATGAATTAATCCATGAACCAAAATCACCNAAAGCTGCTCNATTTGGAGCTATTTNTCCNGGNTNTTTAAATAAAGACTTNGGATAATTTTTANAATCANANAAAACCTTATCTTCAAAAGGGTTNTTTNTAAATTTATTTTTAACNTTNNAATTATTATCAATNGANTCTGAAATTTCAATTAATCTATTTGCAACGTAGTCAACTAAACCTGGTANTTCATNATACAATGAAAGAACTGACTCTAANGTATTTTTCATTTGAGATTTATTTTTGNTTTCATCATTGCTNGNGGGTTTNTCCATATGACTGAAATTAANATTATACTTTTTAGCAAANTCTTTTTTTGTTTNCCAAAATTCTTTGGAATTTCTTTTGTGNGGCGANCCATGACTNGANCTATCATATTTAAGATAACCTCTNCCTTTACGAGTCTTTACCCATATNGCTTTGGGTCTATCAAGNNTNTCTCCNTTAAAAAGTTCAGAATANGCATTNANAATTGANTTCCAATCTTCACCATTTTCAGTTCCGCTTACTTTCCATCCGTANGGTTCAAACCAATCTTTAGGTGTTCCTGCTTTAATTTGGCTNAAAGGTCTATTATCAATACCAAAGTCATTCCAATCTAACATATAAATGAGATTTTCTAATTTTAGNCCATATGAAGATATTCTTGCTTCNTGNGTTACNCCNGCTGTCAANCCNCCTTCACCNTCNANGGCAAAAACCTTACTANNNTTTGCTCCTGAATANTTAAGAGCNAATGCTTGACCTACTGCTGGNGCTGCACCNTGACCAGTAGGACCTGTATTAAATTTAAAAAATAGNGTTTTTCCTTCCATCTCTGCATGNCCAGGNAAACCNTCTTTTCTTCNTANATTAAGTAAATCTTCATANTNNAATGTGTATTTNTCTCCNAGAGGATTCAAATAAATNCTATTNTTTGTTTTTTGAAACTTAATTCTTAAAGCTTCATTTAAAACTGCNAGAGTTGCATAAACNACTGGNTTTGTATGACCAGCNATGAGNGTAAATCTATCTCCNAAAGTAGTTCCAGGATTTCTGATGTCCCATTTCATTACNCCAGAAAGTANGGTTGNTAATAATAAGGGCACTTTTGAACGNGANCCNCCNGGATGNCCNCTTTGGGAATGATTAAGTGCTATATCAATACTTTGATCAATCATATCNGATATAGCATCCCAATATTTAANNTTCTTTTCGTTTTGTTTTAAAAAATNCATNATGAATTATTCCTNAAAGTCNTNNATGATTTGTTGAAATACTGGNGTAGATTTTTGTTTATCAAAATCAAAACANACNANAANAACTTTAGAAGTTGNAATTGNNTCATTTGTATTTTTTTCATCAAAAATTGCTGACTCNANATCAAAACTAGTATTNCCAATTCTTGTTATTGATTGACCNACNANNATTTTTGANGGATGTTTTAATTGTTTATGNTAATTGATTGAGATGGNTGCNACTGTAAGTGATTTTCCANTNCCATTNAAGGGAAGATTCCANCTCTTAAATAATGTTCCTCTTGCTGTTTCTATATATGTTGCAAAAACTGCATTATTTACATGNCCAAAAGCNTCTAAATCTCTCCATCTAGTNTCTAAATTAACATGCATTTTATAATNACTTAAAANTTTATTTTTGGTCATTTAAATATTTTTCTAATTTAGGTTTNATAACAAAATTNCAATANGCAGCATTTTTGTTATTNTTNTAATAATTTTGATGATAATCTTCNGCTATNTAAAANTTATCAAATTTANNNACCTCTGTTANAATANTNTTATNAAAATTTTTTTGTNGATNAGATATNGTTTTTTNAGCAATNTTTTTTTGTNNTTCATCATGATAAAAAATTGAAGATCTGTATTGTGTNCCTACATCATTNCCCTGNCTNTTNANTGTNGTTGGGTCNTGAATTTTAAAAAACACATTNAATAAATCNTCATAACTTAATTNGCTTTCATCAAATTGTANTTGAGCAACTTCAGCATGANCNGTATTNCCTTCGCAAACTAACTTATATGTTGGGTTTAATGTTTTTCCACCAGTATATCCNACATCAACAGAAACAACTCCAGGAACATTTAGTAATATTGCTTCAATACACCAAAAACANCCAGCACCTAAAGTNNCAAAAGATATCATTTCCATATTATCTCCTTAATAAACATCTNATAAATTTAANTAAAATTTAAATCATAAACTAAAAATATATTTTATGACTATTATGCATATAATTTNATTTTTATGTTTGATAAATTAATNTTAAATTATNAGACAATATGGCAGACTTTAAAATAGTNTCNGATTTTAAGCCNGCTGGTGATCAAAAGCAAGCTATTGATTCTCTNGTAGATGGCTTAAATCAAAATTTAAAACATCANACTTTACTTGGNATAACAGGATCAGGTAAAACTTTTACTATGGCCAATATTATAGAGCAAGTTCAAAAACCAACNTTAATTCTTTCNCANAACAAAACNTTNGCTGCTCAACTNTTTTCNGANTTTAAATCTCTTTTTCCTAAAAANGCAGTTGAATTATTTATATCNTATTANGATTATTATCAACCTGAAGCNTATATGCCAGTTTCTGATACATTTATTGAAAAAGATTCNTCNATAGATGAGGAAATAGATAAATTAAGNATNAAATCNACAGCTTCNNTATCTAGNAGAAAAGATGTNATTATNATTGCAAGTGTTAGTTGTATTTATGGTNTAGGTTCNCCTANATCATATAAAAACNTGTTTGTATCNCTNAAGGTTGGCGAAATAGTNGATATAAAGTTATTATTTAAAAATTTAATTAATATACATTATGTTCGAAATGATATGATTTTAGAGCCNGGNACATTTAGATTGAGAGGTGATGTTATAGANCTNTTTCCNAGGTACGAAGAATATCCNGTNAGAATTGAACTTTTTGGTGATGAAATTGAAAAAATTCATTCTTTTGATGTNTTATCTTCTGAAATTCTTGATACNAAAGAAATGATATCCATTTACCCAGCTAAGCATTTTGTTGTTAATAAAAAAGAATTAGAAATAGCTATGCAAAAAATCAGAACAGAACTTAACGATAGATTAATATATTTTAAAGAAAACGGAATGCTNNTAGAGGCTCAGCGNTTAGAGCAAAGAACGCTATTTGATTTAGAAATGATGATNGAANTAGGTTATTGTTCTGGAATNGAAAATTATTCTAGNCATATTGATGGAAGAAAAAANGGNCAAAGACCCTANACNTTACTGGATTTTTTTGCAAAAGATTTTTTGATTTTTGCNGATGAGTCACACGTNAGTATTCCNCAATTAAACGCNATGTATAATGGNGATAGATCAAGAAAAGNNACCCTTATTGAATATGGTTTTAGATTNCCNTCAGCATTTGANAATAGGCCAATGAAGTTNAAGGAATTTGAAGATAGTGTCAATCAAATCATTTATGTTTCTGCAACACCTGCAGACTATGAATTAGAAAAATCAAAAGGAATATTTGTTGAGCAAATNATCAGACCAACAGGACTNNTAGATCCAAANATTTTNGTTNGAAAAACAAAGGGTCAAGTAGNTGATATGGTNAAAGAAATTAAGAAAACCACTCAAAAAAAAGAAAAAATATTAGTTACTACNNTAACAAAAAANATGGCTGAAAAATTAACTGATCATCTTAAATCAATTNGNATAAGATCTGAATATATGCATAGTGATATAGATACNATTGAAAGAATAAAAATTTTAACATCTTTNAGAAATGATGAATTTGATGTTTTGGTTGGCATTAATTTNTTNAGAGAAGGTTTAGATATTCCTGAAGTNTCATTAATATTAGTTTTAGATGCTGATAAGGAAGGCTTTTTNAGATCTAAAACATCTTTGCTCCAAGTNGCAGGTAGAGCNGCNAGNAATGTTAATGGGAAAGTAATATTGTATGGTGATAAAATAACTAAGTCAATGAAACATTTAATTGATGAAACTAGTAGAAGAAGAAANATTCAATCTGANTTCAACTTAAAAAATAATATCAANCCCAAAACTGTAANAAAAACTAATAATATTATTACATCAATGNTAGTNGANAAAGACGAAAGTGATNNACAAAAAGTAAATNTTAAATTATTTGATAAAAATATTGATGAATTAGATAAAATTGAAGTNNTGGATCATTTGGAAANNTTAAAAAGAAAAATGAAAAAATATGCTCAAAATTTTCAATTTGAGCAAGCAGCATTATTAAGAGACGAAATAATAAAAATTAATGGAAAAATGACAAAATGAAAAAAAATGTTTTAATATTGGGTTCNGGAGGTCGTGAGTATGCCATGGCTTGGAAATTATTTAATGATCAAAATATAAATGAAATTCATTGCATTCCTGGTAATGGAGGAACTAAAGATTTTGCTNTTAATCATACTATTGATACAAGTGATCATGATTTATTATTAAAGTTTGTAGAAAAAAATAATATTGANTTAACCATTGTTGGTCCAGAAAATCTTTTAGATGANGGTNTTGTTGATACTTTTAAAAAGTTTGGTCATAAAATTTTTGGTCCNACAAAATTTGCTTCAAAACTNGAAAGTAGNAAAATATATGCAAGAGATATAATGAAAAAGTATGATATTCCTCATCCGAAATATTTTGGTTGNAAAAATAAAGAAGAGGTTTGNTCTGCAAAAGAAAAGTTGGGTTTACCAATAGTTTTAAAGGCTGATGGTTTAGCTGCTGGAAAAGGTGTTATTATATGCAAAANAGAAGAAGATTTTCAAAAGGCTTTATCATCTTTTTATGATAGCAAATCTTTTGGNANTGCTNCTNAAAAAATATCTGTTGAAGAATGTATTGNAGGNCCAGAAATATCTATATTCACAGTTTGNAATGGTTCTGATTATANAATTATNAATAATGCACAAGATCATAANAGAATTCTNGATAANGATAAAGGTCCNAANACAGGAGGTATGGGNGCTTANGCNCCTACACCATTGATGAATTCAAANTTGGAACTCAAAATAAAAAAAACAATAATTGAACCAACATTAAATGGTATGATTACAGANGGACATCCATTTTCTGGATTTTTATATTTTGGTCTTATGNTGGTGAAAGGNGAGCCATTTGTAATAGAATATAATGTNAGGATGGGAGATCCTGAAACTCAGGTTGTTATGCCCATGATGGATGTTTCTTTATTTGATTTATTGGATTCTACTTTAAGTAAAAAGTTAGATTCTTTTGNATATAAAAATAAGAATGGGTATTGTGTAACTGTTGTGCTTGCTTCAGAGGGTTATCCAGGAAATTATGAAATAAANAAGAAAATTAAANTTGATAANNATATAGATAATGATTTAGTNTTTCATGCAGGAACGAAACTTGATAAAAAAAATAATTATTTAACATCTGGNGGNAGAGTTCTAAATATTATNGGNTTTGGNCCAACATTANAAAAGGCAATNGATGATGCTTANAGATTGGTAGATAAAGTTCATTTTGANAATATTTTTTATAGAAAAGATATTGGAAAAAAAGGTTTAGACTATTAATAAGGAGAAAATATGATAGTTGATGCAAATAAAATTAAAAATTCAGTTGGNATAATTGGNGAATCTATTGAGATNGANGANATGTGTACACTNATTGGTCAAGTNGCAAATACNGATATTTCNGTATTNATATCNGGNGAATCAGGNTCAGGAAAAGAAATGGTTGCTCAAGCNNTNCATAANAATAGTAAACGAAAATTTGAATCTATGATTACAGTNAATTGNGCTGCAATACCTTCAGGTATAATTGAAAGTGAATTATTTGGTCATAAAAAGGGATCTTTNACNGGAGCTCATGAAAATCATAAAGGTTATTTTGAGGCAGCAAANAAAGGAACTATATTTCTAGATGANATTGGTGANCTTCCNTTNGAAACACAAGCAAAATTACTNAGAGTTATTGAGCAAGGNGAATTTATGAGAGTAGGTGAAACNAAAACTCAAAAAACTGATGTTAGAATTATAGCAGCAACNAACANAAGNCTNAANGAAGAAGTNCAAGANAAAAAGTTTAGACAAGATTTATATTTTNGATTAAAAACTGTTTCNATAAATGTAGTTCCATTNAGAGATCATATTAGTGATTTATTTTTGTACATAGAAAGATTTGGTTTNTTATTTACTGCAAAAAATGANATTCCATTNAANGGATTTTCTCCAGANGCTNTTAATGTNATGAAAGATTATAAATGGCCTGGNAANGTTAGAGAATTAAAAAATACAATTGAAAGTTTANTAGCAATNAACAAGGGTGAAAGAATACAAGAAGATATGGTTTCCAAATATCTAAAATTAGATAANTCNAAANATATATTTAATNAATCTTTNCCTGTGCCNNTCAATAANGAATCTGATACAATTGAAAGAGAATTAATCTTGAAACAATTATTATTTTTAAGACAAGATGTAAATGAACTAAAGCAGATGTTTAAANTTGGNANAGGNNAAACATNAAATGATATTCANCCAACAAATAATTCATTATTTGTATTACCAGAAAAAAATAAANCNCAACCTCANCAAATAGATGATGGANTGTTTAAAGGTATAAAAGATGATGTNATTGGNGAAATNACAATGAANGAACTAGAAAAAGAGGTNATTGAAAGAACTTTAAAAAATTGCAATGGAAATAGGAGAAAAACTGCTAAAATATTAGACATATCTGAAAGAACTTTATATAGAAAACTTAAAGAATATGAAATTAGTTAAATATTTTACTTTATCAATCATTGTTTTAATCATANATTCTTGTGCTTCTTATTCATTAAAAGGNACNATACCTGTTCACATTAAAAANATTTATATAAGTCCAATTATTAATAAAAGCATGGATCAAGAAGTTGTTGATTTATTAGATGATAAATTAAATANGTTAACNATTGATCAAAATGTTTTAGAAGTTGTGAANTANGATGCNGCTGATAGTAAACTTGACATAATAGTAANNNAAGTAANAGATGTNCCATATACTCTTAGTCAAGGTANTCAATTTGAAAAAGTAGATGAATGGAAGTTTTTNGTNAAAGCAAANGTAGTTTGGTCTGANTNTCATAAAGGTGAAATACTTTTTAATATTAATNTAAGNGAGTGGGGTATNTATGGAGATTCTATAGATATTTCAAATGACGGNATTGATAANGATGGNGATGGTTTTATAGATTCTGAAGATAGCGATGAATTTGGAGCACCTAGAGATGCAGCAAAAATTATAGCAATAAATAAAGTNGCAGAAAAAATATCAACAAAAATTATTTCTACATGGTAATACAAGGATTTGAAAATGAAAAATATTAGAATAAATGAAGTTAAAAANTTCNNAGATGAAACCATTAAAATTAATGGNTGGGTNTATAATTCTAGAAGAAGTGGAAAAATAGGATTTTTAACATTNAGAGATGGNTTTGGATTNNTTCAATGTATAGTAGCAAAAAATGATGTTGGTGAAGAATTATTTGAAAATTTTAAAAGANTNACACAAGANACATCTATATCAGTAGTTGGTAAGGTTGTAAAAAATGANAGAGCATCAGGTGGATATGAATTATTGTTAGAGTCTTTTANAATTAATCATTTAAGCCAAGATTATCCAATCACTCCAAAAGANCATGGGACTGAATTTTTAATGTCAAACAGACATTTATGGTTAAGNTCTAAAAGACANCACNCTATTTTNAAAATTAGACATCAAATAATTAAAAGTATAAGAGATTTTTTTGATAATAATGATTTTACATTAGTTGATACTCCTATCTNTACTCCAAATGCTGCNGAGGGAACATCTACATTATTCAAGACAGAATATTTTGGTAAAGATGCTTTTTTAGCACAAACTGGTCAGTTATATGGAGAAGCCTCAGCTATGTCAGTAGGAAGACATTATAATTTTGGCCCTTGNTTTAGAGCCGAAAAAAGTAAAACNAGAAGACATTTAACTGAATTTTGGATGGTNGAACCCGAAATAGCATATTGTGATATTGAAGAAGATATGANATGGGCTGAAAACTTATTAATTTATATAGTNNNTGAAGTTTTAAAGCATAGAACAAATGAGTTAAANANTCTTGAAAGAGATNTAGATAANTTGAATAAAGTTAAANGCCCTTTTCCAAGAATAAGTTATTCGGAATGCGTTGAAATGTTAAAAAAGGCTGATTTTTCAATTAAATGGGGTGATGATTTTGGATCTCCAGAAGAGACTTATATTGCAAACCAATATGATTGCCCTGTTATAGTTCATCGTTTCCCTTCTGAAATTAAAGCATTCTATATGAAAAGAGATCCTGAAAATGAAAAAGTNGTTTTAGGTATGGATATACTGGCTCCAGAAGGTTATGGAGAAATAGTTGGCGGTTCAGAAAGAGAGACTAATATTGANATTTTGGTAGATAGNATTAAAGAAGAAAATTTAAATCAGTCAGATTATAATTGGTTCTTAGATTTGAGAAAATATGGTTCTGTTCCTCATTCAGGTTTTGGAATGGGTCTTGAGAGGGTTGTTGCTTGGATATGTGGTTTATCACANATTAGAGAGACAATACCTTTTGCTAGAACAATGACAAGATTAAATCCATAGTATGGGATNTATGAATTTAGAANATAAAATTTCAAATTGGTTGTCTGATTATCTAAAAAAAAATAATCTTGATTCATTTATAGTTGGTATATCAGGTGGAATTGATTCAGCAGTTACATCAACATTATGCGCAATGACTGGCTATAAAACTTATNTATTAGTAATGCCAATTCATCAAAAACAAGATGAAACAGANAGAGGTCTNNAACATTGTGAATGGTTGAAAAGTAAATTTCCNAATGTNGAACATATAAAAATTGACNTAACATCTACTTTTGATCATTATAAATCTGTTTTTCCNTCATCNTTTGATGATAATTTANCTCTTGCTAATTCAAGGGCAAGATTAAGGATGACAACTCTTTATATGGTNGCNGGAAATAATAATGGTATTGTTGTTGGAACAGGAAATAAAGTTGAAGATTTCGGAGTTGGTTTTTTTACAAAATATGGTGATGGTGGGGTAGATATAAGTCCCATTGCTGATTTGATGAAATCTCAAGTTTATAAATTAGGTGAAAGATTAAAAATTATTAGTTCCATTATGAATGCCCAACCAACAGATGGATTATGGGATGATGATAGAACAGATGAGGACCAATTAGGCGTATCTTATGATCAATTAGAATGGGCGATGAGTTTTAACGGTGATAAATCAATTTTAAATGAAAATGAAAAAAAAGCATTAAAAGTCTACCAAAAACATAGAAGTAAAAATTTACATAAAATGAAAGATATACCAGTATTTAAGAATGACTCAGAATAAAGAAAGATTATTTATCATTGATGGAATGGCTCAAATTTATAGAGCTCATTTTGCCATGATCACTAATCCTCTAACCACAAAAGATGGAAAACATACTTCTGTTATTTATGGTTTTTTAAATATGTTGTTTAAAATCATCAGAGATGAAAAACCTGATTATCTAGTCATTGCAATGGATTCAAAAAGTAAAACATTTAGACATGATTTGTTTGCTGATTATAAAGCAAATCGGCAGAAAATGCCTGATGAAATATCTTATCAAATACCTATTTTAAAAGAAATAATAAACTATCTTGGTGTTGAATTAATTGAAAAGCCTGGTTATGAAGCAGATGATATAATGGGCTCTTTATCAAAAATTGCTGAATCAATTGATATTGAAAGTTATATTGTTTCAGGTGATAAAGATATGTTACAGATGGTTAATGATAACATTATTGTTTATTCTCCAGGAAATCGATTCAAACCAACAACAAAATTTCAAAAAGATAATGTTAAAGACAAAATGGGAGTATATCCTAATAGAGTAATAGATCTTTTAAGTTTAATTGGTGATAGTTCAGATAATATTCCTGGAGTCAGAGGTGTTGGTCCAAAAACAGCTATAAAATTGATCGAAGAATTCGATAATATTGAAAATATATTAAATAATGTTGATAATATTAAAAATGAACGAATTAAAAATTTAATAAAAGATAACATTGACGACCTTATCTTAAGTAAAGAATTAGTAACGATTAAATCTGATATGGATATTAATTTTTCAAAAGATGATTATAAATTTATTCAAATAAAAGATAAAGATAATGTAATTAAAATGATTAAAGATTATGAATTATCATCAATTGCTACAAGTTTAGAAAAGTTGGATTTAATTAATATTAAAAGTGAACCTAAAATTATTAAGGAAAAAGATTATCATTTAATTTTAGATGATAAACAGTTAGATCATGCTATAAAATCTATTATTAATGCTAAAATAATATCCTTTGACTTAGAGACAACAGGTATTAATCCAATGTCAGCAGAAATTGTAGGTTTAGCAATATCAATTGATACAGATCAAGGATATTACATTCCGATATTATTTCCCAATAATATTGATACTAGGATTAAACCAGAAATAAATTATAAAAATATATTTGAAAGAATTGCTCCTATTTTTAATTGTAGTAAAACTCTGTATTTAGGTCAAAATATTAAATATGATATACTAATTCTTAAAAGATATGGAATAGATGTGAATGGTAATATGTTTGATACAATGATAGCAGCACATTTAATTGATCCAGATAGAAGATCATATAAAATGGATTTATTATCATTAGATTATCTTGAATATGAAATGATGCCAATAGAAAAACTAATTGGCCCAAAAGGTAAAAATCAAAAATTAATGTCTGATGTTGAATTAGAGAAAATATCATATTATGCTTGTGAAGATAGTGATATTGCTTTACAACTTTTTAAAATATTTTCGGAAGAGTTAAGTAAAAATAATCTGAATGAAATTTTTAATGAAATTGAAATTCCAACTATGAAAGTGTTAATAGATATGGAATTTGAAGGAATTAATATTGATATAAGTTTTTTTGAAAAATTATCAGTTCAAATTGGAGAAGAAATTGAAAATATATCAAAAAATATTTTTTCTTACACAGATTGTAAATTTAATATTAATTCCCCAAAACAATTATCTGAAATTTTATTTGACCAACTTAAACTAACACCAATAAAGAAAAGAAGCACATCTGTTGATGTACTTGAAGAACTTAAAAAGCAACATCCAATTGCTGAAGAGTTACTAAAATTTCGACATTTTAGTAAATTAAAAAACACATATCTAGATGCTATTCCTATGCATATCAATCCAACAACAAAAAAAGTTCATACTTCTTTTAACCAAACTATAGCTTCAACAGGTAGATTATCTAGCACCAAACCAAATTTGCAAAATATTCCAATAAGAACTAAAATTTCCAGAGAAATTAGAAAAGGTTTTGTTTCTTCAAATTTAGATTCATATTTGTTTGCTGCTGATTATTCCCAAGTTGAGTTAAGAATAATGGCACATTTTTCGAATGAGAATGAATTGATTCATAGTTTTAAAAATAATATAGATATTCATTCTCGAACAGCTGCAAATATTTTTAAAGTTAAAACAGAAGATGTTGATTTTACGCAACGAAGAACTGCAAAAGTTGTAAATTTTAGTATTATGTATGGTGCAGGACCCTTTCGATTATCACAAGAATTAGATATATCATTAAAAGAAGCAAAAAATATTATAGAAGCATATTTCGATACCTATCCAGGAATTAAAACTTTTATGGAAAATACTCTTTCAAATGCTAGAGAAAAGGGATATGTAGAAACATTGCTTGGTCGCAGAAGGTACGCTGATGGATTGACATCATCTAATATGAATATTGTTAAAGCAGAAGAAAGGGCATGTATAAATATGCCTATACAAGGAACTGCTGCTGAATTGATAAAAATTGCTATGATAAATGTTCATAAAAAAATTAATGAAGCAAAATTAAAGTCTAAAATGATACTTCAAATCCATGATGAACTTCTTTTTGATGTTCCAAAAAATGAAATAGAAACTTTATCTAATCTTGTAAAATATGAAATGGAAAATGCAATTAAATTAAAAATTCCACTTAAAGTTGATTGCGACTACGGTAAAAATTGGTTTGAGGCACATTAAATGGCAGCATTTTTATCAATAAATAAAATTGGAAAGAAAATTAATAAAATTAACTTATTGGCTGATTTGTCGTTTGGATTACAAAAAGGTGAAATTTTATTTTTATTAGGAAAATCTGGTTCTGGAAAATCCACACTATTAAAAATTTTAATGGGTCTAGTTAAAAAGGATAGAGGACAAATTTTTGTTGATGGTTTGGATTTTGATATTAGAAAAGAAGAGATTATTAAAAAAATAGGGTATATATCAAAAAATCATATTTTTGATTATAATTTATCAATTTATGAAAATTTATCATTTTTTGCAGAGATTAATAATTGTAAATCAGCCAATTTACCAGAAAAAATAAAATATTGGGCTAAGAGATTAGAATTCGATGATTTTTTGAATTGTGATATCTATACTTTAAATAGTACTACATTAAATAAAATATCTTTTGCAAGAG
>PARL01000022.1 GCA_002711465.1 Fidelibacterota bacterium
TATATAGACTATCAAGGATTGTCCATTTACTACCTCCTATAATGTAATATCCTAAAGATCCAATAACTATTAGAGCAATGAAATAGATTATGATCCAAAATTTTTTGTTTTTCATCATTGCAGGTTCCTGTTATTGAGTAGATATAAAGATGGAATGATGAACATAATGGTCATGTCAAAAATTAATTGCAAAATAGCAAATGGTACAGCCAATAAAGCAAAAAGGGACCGTTGCCAGTCCCTTTTTAATTAGGAGGGTATTCTTTTATAATAAATCTAATCCTTTTCTGCAGCCTTAGCTTTTTCTTTTTGTATAAGAGCTAGGTCCTCTATTTCTTTTAGACGCTTTTCAAAAGTCTTAGTTGTTTGTTCTAAGCTAGAAATTCCTTGCTTTAGTTTCCTAACCGTACCTTTTACTTCCGTAGCAAGGTCATCAAGATCATTATTAACATTTCTAAAATTCTTTTCTGTATCTCTGACAAAATTATCTAGCTTGAAACTAACATCATCAATCATAACAGCAAGTGAATCTGTATTCTTTTCTATTAACTCCGTATTGGACACAATGTCCTTTTGAGCTTTCCTGATGTGTTTTCCTCTACCTATAAACCTTAGGTTGTATGTATGAAGACTATCTGAATAAGCACCTAATACCTTATCAACATGCTCTTTATCAGCTAGGTTTAATTCATCCATTCTTATTTTTAACTCTTCAGTCATTGCGTAATAATAGAAAGCACCTATATATAGAGCCAAGAGCATTACAAACATGAATTTTTCTTTACCGTTCATAAAATTTCCTAATTGTTGTTACTTACCTTCTAATCGCCTTTCCCACTCACTCATTTCGGAAGTATCGGGTCCAGAAGTATCACCACTTTCTGGTGTCGGAACATCTTCTGATTGAGTTGCTTCTTTTCCTTCCATCAAATCATGAATAATCTGATTACGCCGGTCTGAGCTTTCTTTAAGATCGCCCACTATCTCCTGAACTTCTTCATTGAAATCGTCCAAGGTTCTTTGCAACCGAGTTACCAATTCATCAAGGAGCACTTGACCGTAGGTGTTATTTATGCCTGAAAGTAAATTATCAAGTTTTTCATTTAGATAATTCTGGCGACTATCTTTGTTATCAAAATCAATACTCATAATTATTTATAAATTAACTCTTTATATTGGTTTGTTAGCCGCTAAATTTGATAAAAGAAAGGTTTTTTGGCAACCATCAATTCATGGCCAATGATTAATTGTCTCATATCCTAATCCACTAACTGATCTTACAAGTTCCAAGAAAGTTCTTTTTTGAATACTGTATGGTAAACGATCTACCTCTTTTATCTTCATTAGATCCTCAGTCGGACCCAAATCACTTACAGGGACATCCATTTTTCCCATGCCAGTCATAGTAATTTTATCGTTCACATGTACCGCAACCGCCAGTAACCTCCTGCCAGTACCCCAGTCGTAGAGTTTAAAATCAGTAAAGAGGAATGCGTCCTCAGGTGCATATTCTTTTATAACAAAGCCCGATTCTTCAAGATGATATCGTAAATCCTCTAGCACAACTTTTTTTGGTACATCATAGGAAAAATGAGCTACCATTCTTGGGTAGGTAGGGCAGAATGAAAATTTTACAGCAAAAAATGATAATAGTGTATGGAGTAAAATTTTCAAATTTTATTATCTTATAACCGTACCAATCCTATTCCAACGGGGTGTCCATGTATCCAAGTTCAGTGAAAAATAGGCAAAAAGCGCTTCTCCAAGAATATTGTTTTCAGGAACAAATCCCCAGTATCTCGAATCTAGGCTGTCATCCCTATTATCACCCATAGCCCAGTAATAATTCTGTTTTAAAACAAACTGATCTAGTTCATTCGCTGGTTTTCCATCAATCATTAGATACTGGAAATGCTCATTTTTAATGCCGTCGCTCCAAGGGGTTATTAGGTTACCACCCCATGGGAAATAATCTTTAAAAACTTCCTCTTTCCCCTTTCTTCTAAAAATTTCATTTGGGTCTTGAAGAGTAAACTCATAAGAAACCTCATTATTTACTAAGGTAGCAGCATGACCCTCCATCAGGATTATAGGCAATAAATACCTCCAATTTGTTTCGTCATGTATTGGAAAAACATCTCCTTTCTTTGGAACATATATAGGTCCAATATTATCACGATTAATGTTGGTCTCACTTTGGAGAAAGATATCTGGTTGACGGTATTTTTTTTGCATTGCACTTGTTAGATACTTACCACGATCAGACATCGACACCTTTCGACCATTGACGAATAACTCCTTTTCAGAGACAGAGACTGTATCACCAGGTCCTGCAACACATCTTTTTACGTACTTAACATATTTATCTCGAGGATACTTAAATATCAAGACATCGTTCTTCTGAGGTATTCTAAATGCAGGAAATTTAAAATACGGTATAAAAAAACCTTTATCTGTATAAGGAATACCTATCCAGTCTGGTGTTCTCATTCCAAAAACGAATCTGCTCCCAATTAAAAAATCACCGGTCATGATGGTATTTTCCATACTTCCAGTAGGAACGATATATGCTTCGACAACAGTCACTTTTATAAGCAATACAGTCAAGATTATGTAGAGGATGGCCTTCGCCTCGGATTTGATCTTTACTTTATCCATTTACAATTTTTTTCACATGGTAAATTATTATTTAGTAATTAATAATACCCTTAAAATGTTCTATTATAGGTGACTTATTTTTTATCAATTCAACGGTCAGCGCATCAACTCTAGGAACAATGTTACCGATTTCATAATCATCTAATAATTCAGATGAAGAAATTTTAGTCAATAGCGCATCCTTGTTCATAATACTTATCACGTCCTCTTTGCAACCAACAGCCGACTTCTGAATAACTTCAACAAGAATAATTTGATTATCAGGCCCAATAGCAAGAATATTTAGTCCACCATCACTAAAGTTTTTATGATTTATCTTTTTTATTTCAAAATTATTTTCCATTAAATATAAGGCCGCAAGTTTTTCACACATCCATTGAACACGATTATTATCATGTAACCATTTTATTGTGGGCATTTCTTTTTTTACTGGCGAAAAGGTTCTTCTATGAATGGGAGTAGATTTATATTTAGTTAATGCTTCCATATGAACCTTTGTTCCATAGCCACTGTTTTGTTCAAATCCATATTCAGGAAAAATTTTTCCATATTGAAACATTATTCTATCTCTAGTCACTTTCGCAATGATGGATGCAGCTTTTATACTATCAATTTTATCATCACCTTTAACGATGCCCTTATTTGGTATTATTTGTGATTTTAGCGATTCACCATCTATAAGGGCACTATGAGGTACTATTGGTAAATTTTCTAAAGCCCTTTCCATTGCCAAAAAGGTGGCCTCTCTTATATTTATTTCATCTATTTTTTGAACGCTCACAATTCCAATGCCTGTTCCTAATGCTTTAGCCAAGATAATTGGATAAAGCATTTCTCTTTTTTTTTTGGTGAGTTTTTTTGAATCCATAAGACCTTCAATCTCATGTTTTTCAGGTAGGACAACTGCACCCGCAACCACGGGACCTGCTAGGGGCCCCCTCCCTACTTCATCAACTCCAGCAACAAAGTTTTCTTTTGACAACAAAATAACCCTTCACATTTTAATCGTTCAAATTAATCAAAAGATGCTTATTCAACTCTACTTTAATTAGTAATAATAATACCGCTTTGCGGTTAGCTATACTTCCTTTAAAATATACGCCCTGATAAATAGAGGTTAAATAACATGGACAGAAAAACCGCAGGTCTTATTTCATTTGGAATTATAATTTTTATTATTTACGCATTTGGAATTCATACGTTTGAGGCTATTTGGTCATTTCCAAGTCAAAGGGCAGTNCCGCTCATGGTCTTGGCTCTNGTTGGNACAGGAATATATGCTACTCTTCAACTTGGGTTTCCTCAGATTAAATATTTAAANCATGGNATTAANGTTACTAAAGGTGTTTATGATAATCCGAANGACGAAGGTGACCTAAATCATTTTAAAGCCCTTACTACCGCACTATCTGCNACNGTTGGAATTGGAAATATTGCNGGTGTTGCTACAGCNATATACTATGGTGGNCCTGGTGCATTATTNTGGATGTGGGTTACAGCATTTTTTGGTACCACATTNAAGTATGCAGAGTGCACNNTGTCTTTNAAATANCGGGANATGGATGCNCTAGGNAAAACTGCTGGTGGCCCTATGTATACCATNGAAAATGGACTTGGCAANAACTGGAGATGGATGGCGGTTGCCTTTGCTTCTTTTGCNGTCATTTGTTCTTTTGCTACAGGAAATTCAATTCAGTCATTTACCGTTTCNGACCAATTATATTCAGAACTNAGTAATCTGGTNGGCGAAACACATTTTATGACNNCAAAANATGAAATCTGGTCTGGNTTTGGTGTNTCAATATTTCAATTTCTNATTGGAATTTTAATGGCAGGNACGGTTGCAATGGTTATTATAGGTGGNATTGATAGAATAGGCAATTTTACTGGCTACCTTGCACCAGTGATGGCTCTCATTTATGTGATTTCTGCTGGACTTATTATTCTCGTTAATATTGATAAAATTGGTACCAGTTTTGGAATGATTATTTCCATGGCCTTTGACCCTCCTGCAACCATAGCTGGTACTGGTGGAGGCATCCTCATGACAATGCTCTGGGGAATAAAACGTGGTCTTTATTCAAATGAAGCTGGGCAAGGCTCTGCCGCAATTGCTCATTCAACTGCAAAAACTAAGTATTCAGTCAGAGAAGGAGCCGTAGCAATGCTAGGTCCTTATATTGACACCCTTATTATCTGTACTATGACAGGTTTAGTAATCATTTCCACTGGCGCATGGAAACATACTGAATACTTTGTAAAGATAACTGCTACATCGTTAAATGAGGCAAATGAAGCATTTGAATTAGGAATGTTCCAAGGTAGAGAGCTGTACAACAGTAGCCTTCTTACCTCTTTTGCCTTTAAAGAGGGACTAAGTTTTCTATTTTCTTATGGAGATAAGATTGTAACCGTTTCTGTGCTCTTATTTGCCTTATCTACTGCTATAGCTTGGTCTTTTTACGGAAATAGGGCTGCGGTATATCTTTTTGGAGAAAAGGCTATCCTCCCCTATTTATGGGTCTATGTATTCTTTACCTTTGTAGGTGGTATTGCAGAGCTGGAAGCAATTTGGGCATTTGGAGATGCTGCACTTGGGATAATGACCTTTCCAAACTTAATCTCAATTATTCTTTTGACTGGTGTGTTGAAAAAAATGACAAAAGAGTATTTTTCAATAGAGCATGTCCCCTATAAACAGTGACAACCTTTTAAATGTAGGGATTGAAGCATGCCTAGCAGCTTCGAATGTTATCATGGATGCTGCAAATCTTCCCCGAGCTAGCTCCAAAAAAGGAAAAACAGACCTGGTTACTGAAACAGACCTACTTTCAGAAAAAGTAATTAAATCTACTCTACGTTCTGAATTTGATGATCATTCAATCATGGCAGAAGAATCAGGCAAGGAACTTACACAGTCGGACTATCTTTGGATTATNGATCCTCTAGATGGAACTACAAATTTTGTTCATGGTTACCCATCCTATGGTATTTCCATCGGACTTTACCANAAAAGNAAACCACTACTAGGAATNGTNATGGAAATGCCCAATGTTAAACTATATACCGCTGTTANAGGTGGTGGCGCATTTTGCGAGGGNCAAAAAATTACCCCATCAGANACTGAAACNTTNNATGAGTCACTNTTGGTNACAGGATTTGGATATGAGCACCTTGAAAACTGGGAGAGGAATATGAANNTCTTNAAACATTTTACAGATATTACTCAAGGNGTTCGAAGGTTAGGAGCAGCTGCNATTGATATTTGNCATGTTGCATCTGGACTNGTTGATGGATACTGGGAATANGATCTAAANCAATGGGATATGGCAGCGGGACTAATTATAGCCTCTGAAGCTGGGTGNAGANTTACNNATATTAGAGGGNAAAANCACNAATTAGAGGTTGATAATGTGGTNGTTACTAATAAGCTCATTCANNACGAANTTATATCCGAATCNTCCTCCTANTTAAATTGATCTCGAAATTGTTTNTCAGACCATAAGCTGATAATTCTCTCGATTTGATTTCGTTTTTTATTTAGTTTAATAATTTCAATCGCTGAAAAGTGATAAGTGGGTCCANATTCTGCTTTTGAACCCTCCCATNTATAATGNACAACGGTCTCATTTTTNCTTGAGAAAATNTTTTNAAAANAAATATCATANTCGTACCATNCCTCAGAATAGGCNATNATAGATTCTANGAATGATTCCTTTCCNTGNTCATATTGGTAGATTGCTAANGGGGTTTCAATATGNGANAATNTNGAATCNCCAGNTTTTGTGAGAATAATTTTTTGCATCTCCCCTNCAAAACCATTTATTTCNAGNCCCAATGAATCAACAATTNTTCCATTGAANTCGTGTATNCTNTCNCCAATATTTAAATCAGTTTGNAGAGAGTCATTTATTATACTGGTAACAATATAAGCTCCATCNACGTAATGAGANTCAATACCTAGNCCAACATANGGNGTATGTTCATAAATAAAANCATNANNNAACATAGAGGNNACTGTTAAAGTATCACCTTCATACCTAGCTGATATAAATTCCTTCATTCTCTCATCTTTTATTGGAGGTAAGGCCATTAAAAAAGAAATAGTAAAAAAGGAGGCTACAGTTTTATGCATAAGTGACATACTAGTACGCCCGACAGGATTTGAACCTGTGGCCTTTGGAACCGGAATCCAACGCTCTATCCAGCTGAGCTACGGGCGCATACAATTTTATTATTTTATTTTTTATCAAGAGTGAATTTAATTTAATANNCTNTTTTANGACCTTTGCATAATTTATTTTAACAGGATCATCTTTCTTGTTTGTCTAAAATCACCAGCTTTGAGAAAATAGAAATACATACCAGCGCCAACATTTCTTCCCATAGCATCTGTTCCATTCCAGGCAATAGTTCTATAACCAGCATCCTGATTTTCATCTATCAATCTGATAACTTCTNTACCTAGCATATCAAAGATTGTTAGTAACACCTTTGATTCACTAGGGATACCGTAATGAATTTTAGTGGTTGGATTAAATGGGTTGGGATAATTAGGATATAATACAAATTGTTCTGGTATGTTAGTTGAAGAGACTCCCATAAGCTGTAGACTATGATATTTTACGTTCCCATCATAGTCCACATCTGAAAGACGATAATCATAGGACTCATTCTCTTGNACGGTGTTGTCTGTGAAGGTGTAAATGGTTTGATGAGATACACTACCCTGTCCCTGTAGTTCTGGATGGGTAATATAACTGGCAATCTGACTCCAGTCCGTTATTGGTGCCTTTCTATCAAGGTTGAACCCAAGGTTATTAATTTCACTCTCTGTAACCCATTGAAGAGTAATGCCATCGTTTCTTGTTTCTAATAACTCAAAAGAGGTTAACTCAACTGGCAGAGTGCCCTCTGAAGAAACAGCAAAAGTTTTTAGTATTCCTGTGTTGTTTTCGCGACTGTAAGCCAGCACNAAGGTATCACTATCCAGTTTTGCAAGTGAGAATTCACCACAGTTATTTGTATCATGTTCATTTTCATCAACTTTTGTAATTGTGCTTCCATCAGAAGAAACATCTAAGGTGGTTAACCATGCATCTTTTCCAGAATCTTTGTACGCAATTAAATAGGTATCAGAGTCAACCTGACATATGTCAAAGGATTCCTCACCATGGGTACCATTTGAAGTGAATTGCAAGCTTGCAACCTGCGCTATTGATGATCCATTAGAGGAAATTGTGAATGTGTAAGCATAATCGCCAGCAAGTGCTAAATAGGTGTCTGAGTCTACCTGAACCATTCCACTTCCCTCTCCGCTACCAGAAGTTTGAACAGCGGTACCTAGATCGGTTATTGAACCATTTGAAGCAATTGTAAATGTTGTAATAATGCCTCCATTATTATCTCCATGATACAACAAGGCATAGGTATCGCTGTCAACTTGAACGAATGCGTTATTTTCACCATCATCAGTTGTATACTCTACCGAGCCAACCTCCGTCAATGNTGTACCATCGCTGCTAACAGTAAAAGTTGCTACATGTCCATCATCGTTTGATGATTCATATGCCAGNGCATATGTGTCACTGTCTACTTGGACCAATGAATTATGCTTTCCATATGCATTGTCATGCTCAACGGATGTAACCTGGGTTATGGAGTTACCTGTTGAGGGTATAGTAAAGGTTTTTATAAAGCCATCGTTGGACCCGCCCTCGTAAGCTAAAAGGTAGGTATCAGAGTCAACCTGAATTAGACTATTATATTTTGCCTTACTTCCATCGTGTTGAAGCTCCTGNTTTTCCGTAATAGTTGAACCATCTGAGGCTATTGTAAATGTTTTGATAATTCCTTTNCCGTTGGTTCCATGATAGGCAACAGCAAAAACATTTGTGGATACCTGAACGATCGAAGGATGAGCACCTTGTCCACTATCATGAATTAAAGTTTGCTCAACTTGCTGGTACAAGAAATCTTTGGATAGTAAAAAAATAGCTAGGAAGTATCGAAGAGTAAGGCTTTTCACAATATAATTTTAATAAAATAATATTAATAATTTTACTAGAATGATATATAGAAATATTGCCAAGGAGATTCTCCACTAGCTTCGTCAATACCACTTTGATTGTTTACTTGGCTTATTGATTTAATTTTCCATCGGTAGGTCCCTTCTTGCATACTAGTATTTAGGCCAAAACAAGTAATTGTATTGGATGGTGCATTAACGTGAAGGTAATTATTAGTTTCGCCCCATGAGGAGGTGGCTGGAAAATACTGAAATGAAATGGGAGTATAATTTTCAAAGCCAAACCAATTATTGTAAAAACGGCTTGTCCAAACTTGGCTAAAGGTATTAGCCTCTATCTTTTCTATTCTAATTACGAACTCACTTGTATACTCAAAATCGGTCACATTATCGATCCATTGGAATATTGGAAATGAATCTGCGACTGCATTCATTGGTGAAATGGCTAAAGGACTATTGTGTAAAGTATATGTTACTGTGTCTGAACTATTGCTCGAATTACCTTTATTATCAAAAGCCTCAATGTAGTAATAGTACTTAACATGTAGGTGTGCTGTTGTATCAAGAAATAAGGTGTCAAATGAAAACAAATCGTTTTGGCCAACTTCACCAATATTTTCAAATGACATGTCGGAAATAGTCTCACCATTTCCCCTGAAAATTAAATAATAATCAATTTCATTATTCTCATCTGAATACCACATTAATTGAATGCCATGTTTCAATCTATGCTCAGCATCAATTCCCAACTCAATTTTCGAATCTGAAAATGATTTTTCAACAAAACGTGGAGGTTCTATGTATTTTTCATCCTCTATTGGTAGATTACAACCAATTATAAAAATCATGAAAACATTTATCTTCAAACAGAGCTTCAAAACTTTAGTTCAAATCCTAATCGATGGGTATCACCTAGGTCGTGGCCTCCAAAGCCATAATCAACTCTAACGTTTGATTGTTTAGCTATTTTAGTAGCGAAACCTATTCCTCCTTGTTGCATTCCATTTTGATTTCCAATCCTTAAAAATATTTTATCTAATATGACAATCTCCATTCCAACATCTACCTGATTTGGAAATAAATTATTTTTTTGAGAAAGAACTAAAATTTTTGAATTAAGAAATTTAATTGACTGCTCATAGCTTAATCCAGATATGACCTGCATTGGTATAATATCCTTTAAATCATTTGACCAAACTAGGTGGGTCCCNAAGATATTATTGATACTAACTCCAAANCCAGACTTACCCATCCAGTNATAACTNAAAATTTCTCCTAAATCTATTGAAAATATTGTTCCCATGTCGAACCCAATACCATACGCAACTTTTTTATGTAATTTCTTTTTAAATACNCTTGTNTTNATTCCAATTGGCATATCATAATNATTATAACTATAGCCCANTCTAAATGTACNATTAAACCTTTTTACAAAAGTTGCTGTAAAAGCAGTTTCAACATTATCGAAGGAATTGTAGCCCTGTGCAAAAAGGTCTCGAATTATATCTCGCCGTTTTTCAATAGAGCCAATATTGATAAGATCAGGCCTGTATCCTATATTGTCAACTAATAAACCTGATAAATTAAAACTTGCGTATATATTATTCTTTAAAGGTAAAACAATTCCTCCAGAATAAAATTCAGCGAGTCCATATTGATTAACAATTAACAGATATATTGTTCTTGAACTCAATCCAGAAATTGATGCAGGGGTGACATTAACTCCTGAAGCATTACCTATATCGGCAACAATTGCTTGCCCTAATCCAATGTCCCTTGCAGATGTACCAATTTTCAAGAAAGAATCACCATATTTACCTGTTGAAAAAAGAAAACTGACAAATAAGATAATAGACAACTTTCTCATCTTGTTCTAGCAACCTTTCCTACACTACTAAAATTTTTATCCTCAAATTTTAAACTATACTTATAAAAGTAAACACCATTGGCCACTTCATCTCCCCAATCATCCATACCATTCCAAATGATTTCATGATACCCAATCGAGCTAAGATTAGAATTTATACCATAATCAAAACTTTTAAATTCTCTTATTTTTCTTCCATCAACTGTGTAAATACTTAATTTAAAATCATCAATGTTTCGTGTCAGTTCATACGAAAATAAAGTTTTTGATTTAAATGGGTTGGGGAAATTGCCATAATCAATAATTTTCATATCTTGAGATACAAAAAATTCCAGCCTAAGCGTATCAGATACATTACCAAGGTAATCAGAAGCAATAAAGCTCATGGTTCTATCATTTTCAGATAAATTTGGATTTAAGATTATTTGAGTCAGAATACCATTCTGAATTAAATCAAAATTATTTACAACGTCCCAATTGAAACCATTTTTAAAAAACTCTATATCATCGATAACCACACCACTCTCATCTCTTATGGATATTACAATTTCAGGTTCAGGACTTATATATCCTCCTTTGAGTATCTTTTGGCCATCAACCATTGCTTCTAATATGGGGGACACTTTATCACTGGAACTTATCCATGCAAACTGACTTGACCCTGAACTATTAAATGCATATTTATTATTGTGCCAATTACCCTCAACAATTGTCCAAATATTTAACGGTGTATTAAAACGATAAAGCGATGTATCTTTTTTGTATTGTCTTTCAACTTCCCATGAAGAAATCCATGGTATATCTTCTCCAACAATTCCAATATTGATGGGTTTTAATTTTTCATTGTTTAGAATAGGATTTAAACTTGGTTGATTTTCANCAATTTGTATATTATCTAANTTGATTNAAAAATATCATTCCATCTTGTTCTATTATGTNTGGAGGTATATAAATATTNATTGAATTATATGTGACAGTATCATTAACAATTAGGTCATTTGTAGATCCGACTGAAGAGGTTATCCAAAAACGNTCAACTTGTATAGTAGTATCATAGACATAAGTTGTGTCTTGAATAAATTTTCTTTTGTTTTCAANNGAAATTCTAAAATCATGATAGCCTGATTTAAGAGGNAATTCAAANGTTTCTGATTTGCTTTGGAATGGACCGATATATGATGAGTCAGAATGTATTTGAGTATAAATTGAATCGCCATCCCACTTTGTCTCCAACAACAGATAATAATCACCATAGCCATCAGATTGATTTCTTAAAATACTATTTAAACCAATGCTTTGGGACACGGGCAAATTTATTGATAAGGGTTGGACATCTACCTCAGAAGTTGTTTGTATTTGAATTGGCAATGACCATTTTACTTTGTTATCTGATGTCGCTACCCTCGTGCGAACCGAAAAACTATTAAACTCTGTGGATGTTGGTATTTTACTTTCAAGATTGTAACTAAAACTACCATCTGTTATCATATCAGAATGATATGAGCTATCAACCCAGCATTCTACACTTAAAATTTCATTTGGTGCATGGATAAAAGCCACAAATGAAATGGAATCTCCAACCACCGGATATGCAGGAGTAATATCTTTTATTTCAATAAAAGTATTGTCCACTTCAAATGATAATGAAAATTGATTATTCCTGTTCGAATTGTCCTTAAAAACTCCAACTAACGTATGTCTACCAGGTTGAATATCTTCAGGCAAACTTATTATTGAGGCTTCTATGACTTCCTCTTCAGTTAATGGAAGATAATTATTATCAACTATTTTGAAGGTAAAAGAATCAATTATACTTGGATCAATGTTTAGCTCTAAATCTGATTCATCAGAAAGAGAATAATCCTCAATATCTATTTCAATTTCATCGTAGTTCATTACAACTAATCCAGGATCCCCTAACAGATTAAATTGAAATATTTGGCTCAAAGCAATATCAGGCCAAATGAGATTTAAAAATAAGTATTCGGTTTTTGATTGATCAATTATTTGTCCTATGGGTAAAGAGCTAAGACTAGTGTTAAATAATCTATCATGAATAGGTTTTAACAATAGGTAATCATTAACAATCCACCCCACACCAGAGGATCCAAGCCATCCGCATGCACCACCTTCAGAGTGAGAGAGCATCCTCTTTCCCAAAGTATTAGTATTGTTGACATCACCAGTAAAACATGTCATGCTTGTTACAAAAGGTAATCTGTTATAATTATTTAAATTATCAAAATCCTCAAATGTGAACAGAGATCTATCACCCCAAACTGCTCCCCCTCCATGACCTAGATAGTTGATATATGATATCCCATTTTGAAAATAATTAATTAGATCAGATGTGGTGCCATAAAATGGTCCATTTTCAGAATAAGGATCTACATATAGTCGTTTCGTAAAAAATCCTTTTTTAGCAATATTCGGAATAAGCTCCTCAGTTTGGGTCCTGAATTCATTATCATAACCTGCAATCATTAAAATTGTATTCTCCCAGATCTGATTTTCAGAATTCAAGATATGCATATTCTTATTTACCATGATCTCTAGTTCGGGTTTACTTTTTGCAGGGAATCTTCCAATAGAAACTTCGGGGACATAGTCATCTCCAATCAAAAGTGCGTACCAATAATCCGAAAAAGCAGAGCCATAGAACACTGTCTGCATAGACATCGCAGGAATCTTTTTATCCTGAGCTATTAATACAAATTCGGGCCTTATTGACCAATTGACATATGCATTAGTTAAAAATTCTTTAATCGCATATGGGCTAATTACGCCATTGGAATATGTTCTATAAATCGATTCTGGGGTTTTAAGCACGGCATCATAATGAATTAGCATAGGTTCCAAAACTTGTCTAAATGAATCTGGCGCTATGATAATATAGTTTGACTCTTGGTTATTTAAATCCTCAAGCGGTTGAACTGCCTGAATTGTCGAAGGGTAGGGGATTTTATCGATTGTTGAAATAAAATAACTTTGTGACTCATTTATGATTTGATCTTGAAAAACAGCATGGAAGTGATCCCCAGATTCAGTAATTAAAAAATCAGTAAGCCTTGTTTCTCCAGTTTTAAAAATAATTATATTTGAATTTGAAAGCCCGCCTATGTTAAAATGTGCGTTGGTGAAATAATTTCCTTGTTTATTAAAGTATAATTGATCCTCATTAACTTTATATTTGTGGTCATATTCAATTTCAATCCAGTCAAGAGCCACTTTATCGACCCCACCATCTAGATCTTCCACACTAATGTATAAGTTATTCAATCCATTGATTAAGTCTGAATTAGGAAAATCATTAGAGGTAAATTTTTGACTTTTGATTCCATTCCATTCAATTGATCCTAATAATCTATCATTCAATGATAGATTAACTCTGCGAAAACCATCAATGACACCTTGCAATCTTACAGTCAATTTATAACTTCCGGANTGAGATACATTTGATAATTGGAAATTATAATCCTCATTTGCTCCTCCAGTTACAATTTTTTCATAGAAAAAGTGCTCAAATCCATCCCATTGTTCATTTGTATTGACTCCACCAAGTTTTATTTCTCTTTCATTTAATTCAAACTTACTTTTTGAAACAAATGATAATGGTAATTCAATTGTACTAATATCTAACAAGGGATATACGTTTTCAATTCCATACCTCAATCCCTCCTGAATTCCCCAAGTCAGCCAATANTGATTGGTNCTTGTATAGAAATTTTTATCGTATTCGACACCTTGTGGTGGAGGTGCCTCTTTCCCAAAAAATATAATTCCTNAGTCTGGATCAATNTCAATTCGTTGCTCTACCCCATCATTAAACAACTGAANTAAATCATTATCTATATTATCTAAAGATGGATTTATTGCATAGAGGCTATCAAATGGAATTCGAAAATATCCATTTGAATCAATATCAATTCTGATAAGATTATTTGATGTTAAATATTCATGTACATTATGATGNTTTACATTCAATATATCTTGCCTAATTAAATCCTTATTNTGATCTAAATATTGATTTGCAATCTTTGCGCTATTATTNTTTAACCATTTTAACCTAACGTTAGTATTTTTAAACCAGAACCAATGGTTCCCTATCCTCTCAATAACATTTATATATANTAGATATATATATTTACCATTTATTTGAATTGATTTTTCAATATATATATCGTTTCGAATTACCTTATGNGTGTNTTGANTGCCTTGTTTGNTTCCTNNAGGAGAATTACTTACTNTTTCATTACNATTAGTTTTTGGAGAAAAATTTTTAAGCTCNATAGGCTGACTTCTATCGATTGAAATTTCAACATCTTCAGGAAGTCCAGCCAATGGTATTACATCCATAGGCAATGCAANTTCTCCTGGTGTTTTATTAAAGTCAAGATTAGGTTTTACGGAAATAGCACTTGAAGTAACACAAACAGTATCCAATGATAATTTGAAAACAATTTCTCCNGGATCGGATTTAATAATTTTCGACTTAATTGCTCCAAAAAGGGTTGAACTACATATTATTGTGTACAACAAACATATAATCTTAAGCAATTGGATCTTTTTCATTTTCAAGATTTAGAATTCACTTATTTGACTGTTTATTAAATTTTATTTGTCTTAATAGGCTACATAATGGAGCCGAGTGATGTACATTTTANAATAACATGCCCTNANCAAAANNTTATCCATATTAGGTGTTTTTTTATTTCCCACAGATNAAACTGACTCAGTCATTAAGATAATCAATTGCTTTNAATACTTTAAGTTGGGTCAAAGGTGGTACTCAGACTACAAACTATTATCACTTAAGAAGAATCATCTTCTTGGTATCAACGAAATCACCTGCCTGGATCTTATATAGATAAACTCCTGCAGATACAGGTTCGCCTTGATTGTTAGTAGCATTCCATTGAATTGATTTGTAGCCAGGGGATTCATTGGTATTGACCAGATTATGTACCACATTTCCAAGCATATCATAAATGGTTATATCTACAAATGATTCCTTTGATAAATCATAGCGTATGGTNGTAACNGGNTTAAANGGGTTTGGATANTTAGGAATNNAATANAAANTGNTCNGGNNTNTTNNATGNAGANACTCCCATAAGCTGTAGACTATGGTATTCTACATTACCATCATAGTCCACATCTGAAAG
>PARL01000023.1 GCA_002711465.1 Fidelibacterota bacterium
GTTGGTGGTTATGGATTGATTACATATTTTTGGTTATTTCATTTATTGCAGTTTTATATTCAACAAAATCAACAATATATAATTTTGTTAAAATTGGGTTATGGCTTAGTTGGTTTGGATTATTAATATTCATATTAAACGTGAGTTATGGCTTTATTGATGTATCTGATAATGTAAAATTTATACCTGCTTTTTCTTTGATTGGTTTTCACCTATATAATACAAGATTTTGTAAGTGTAATGATAAAGAGTGCTGCTAATGTCGGAAAATAAATCTATAGTTTTAAGAATAACAAATATGAAATGGGTTGATAAGGATAAAAATCAAGACAAATTACCTTCTGAGGTTGAATTGCAATGGGCTAGTGATAAATGGGATTATGATCAAGTTTCTAATTGGCTCAACAACCATTTCAATAATTCTTTAGAAGACCTTATGATTAAGCAGATTGATAATGTTGATAGCGGTGGTGGTTGAGGTTGTTGTTAAATTCTAATCGTGTATTAGAATCATATTTTTTAATAAAGTATAAGGAATTATAGATGAAGTTTTTTTTGTTTTTTTTAATTACAGCATCAATGTTATTTTCAAATTTTGAATATAATTTAATTGATAATAATAGTTCATCCCCAACATTTAATCAAGAAGTCGGACCTCAATTACTTAATACTAATCAAGTGACTGTCCATTATTTTGGCCATTTTAATTGAGGGACATGTACTGTTCGGTTCGGACAGGTCAGAGATGTTATTAGCAATTTGCACCAAGATGGTTACGAAGATAAAATTAAATTTTTCGGTATAGGTAAAACTCAACACCAAAGTTCGCTTTCAAATTGGACTAATGGAAATAATACTTCTGTTTGTATGGATATTTCGCCTGAAAATTTAGTTTGGAATGATTGGAATGCTAATCAAAGAGATTTATTTATTTTAGATTATCAAGGTAATTTAATTTCACAACAAAATATTTCAAGTGGTTTACCAAATAATTTACAAAATACACTACTGAATTTAATTGAGCAAATACCTAATGATCAAATTCAAGGTGATATGAACAGTGATGGTGGAATCAATGTACTTGACATTGTATTAATATCTAATCTTATTTTTGCTAATGAATATAGTGAAATTGGTGATGTGAATACTGATGGCATATTAAATATTTTAGATATTGTAATTTTAGTAAATACCATTATTGGTGATTAAAATTACATTATAAAAAATTATATAGACACAACTAATAAAATTTGTAAATTCAAATCATGAAAATTTTATCAATTTTATATTTTACTTTATTTTTATCATTTGGTAATGCATTATTATCTAGTGCACATGAAGTAAAGCACAACCATCATTGCTGCGATCAGCATGTTGAAGTTGAGTGTAATGAATGTATTATTTTAAGCAGTTTAGATACTTACACTATTGATAAATTTGTTAAAGAATTTTCTCCGACAACGTCAATAAAATTTCAATTAGAAACATATGATTATTTTTCTAATGGAATTAACCTTAATTTAAAATCAAGAGCACCACCTCTGGCCTAATAGTTTAAAAGCAGTATTCATTGGCCTTCGTAAGGTCAAATAATTTAATTTAAATTTTAGGAGGTATTATGTTTAATAGTACAAAAAATATTTTTTTATTTATTTTATTAGCATTTGTTGCATCTTCTTGTGAAGATACAGAAACAACTGAACAAGATAATCATACTGATGCTGACGGTATGGAGATAGTTGAGATGATGGGTGAAGAGGAAGGCTTACTCTATAGCGAATGTCTTGGCGATATAGTTAATAATTTTCAAGCTGGAATTCCAAGCGGAAATGAATGGGATTTAACAGTTCATTTTCTAAATGACGAATGTGAAGAACTTGAGCATGACGATGATGATCATGAAGGTCACGATCATGGTGATGATTATGGTGATCATAGTGATGAGCCATATTTAGTTATAGAAATAGTTGATGGTGATTCAAATATTGTCGCATTTCATACAGAAGAGCACGATGATCATGATGATGACCATGGTGATGATGATCATGGAGATGAAGAACACTGTGATGAAATTACTGACCAAACAGAATGCGAATCAAGTGACCATTGTGAATGGCATGCTGATGATATGGCATGTGAAGAGTCAGGTCACGATGATCACGATGATCATGATGACCACGAAGAACATGGTTATACTTTTGAGTTAGAAACTTTAGCTCCAGGTACAGCTACATTCACTGTGACGTTAATGCATCAAGGTCATTCAGATTATACATCAGCACCAATAACAATTGTTGTTGAATAATCATTGATTCTGTTCACATGAACAAAAAATAATTTTAATTATTTATTTTTTGGAATTGTAAATGCTTCAAAGTAAATATAGTTATCATATATTTATCTGTATTGCTATTATTTTGGGAAATGTATTTTCTCAAGATAATAGCATTTCAGGTTGGGTTTTAGATAATGAAACAAATAAACCCATTAAAGATGTTTCTGTTTACATACAAGAATCTAATTTAATTACGTCTACTGATTTAGATGGTTATTTTAATTTATTTGTTTGTCCAAAATGTAATATTTCAATAGATGAACAAAATGACAGTAAAGATATTATCATTGTATTTGATTTAATTGGTTATGAGAAAAAAAATATTCAATTTTCTGATTTGAAAAATAGAAATCAAATAAGACTCAAGAAACAATCAATTGAACTAAAGTCTATTCATATACATGATGATAACATTTACAAATCCGATTTATTATTAGATACAAAAAAATTAGAAGAAAATATTAGGTCAAATTTAGCAAATACGCTTTCATATCAACCTAACATTGGTGTTATTTCATTTGGAAATGTTACATCAAAACCTATAATTAGAGGTCTTTCCGGTGATCGATTTTTATTGACTAAAGATGGTATGCAAATTGGAGATTTATCACAAACTGCAATAGATCATGTTATCACTTTGGATGTGACAGAGGTTTCAAATATAGAATTAATAAGAGGACCAAGGGCTTTATTTTATGGTTCAAATCCAGTTGGTGGGGTACTTAATACATTAATTTTTGGAAATCCTAAAACTAGGGTTGATAAATTTTATAAAAAAATAAAATTTGGCGGAGAGTCATTTAATGAAGGAATTTTTGGTAATGTAGTTTTTTTTATGCCTATTAAAAATAATCAATTAAACATTTATATAAATAATAGACAAACTGAAAACCAAACTAGTCCAATAGGCACCTTAGTTAATACCCATTCAATGACTTCAAATTTCAAAATTGGATTTACAAATTATCAAAAACAAGGTTATATAAATTTTGTTGTAGAAAGTTTTAATATGGACTACGGTATTCCTCCAAGTTCAGAGGGTCATATTTTAGGTGTTGATATTGTGTTAAAAAAAAATACATTACAAATAAATGCGCATCGTGATATATCCTTTGGAGATTTCAACCAGTTAGATATCAAGTATAATTTTATTGATTATGAGCATAGTGAATTTGAAAATAATGTAGACTATTTTTCAGTGCAATTAGCAAAAAATACCCATCATTTTAAATTAGAAATTTTATCAGAAATGATATCGATTGGAACAGAATTAGAATATAGAGATTTCATTCCTGCAGGCTTTTATTGGACACCTAATACAGATGAGACAAATGTTTCTTTCTATGGATATATTAAGAAAAATTATAAAAAATATAATGTGTTAGGTTCATTTAGAATTGGACATATAATAATAGATCCTAAGCCAAATTATACATCTTATGCTAATCTTGAAGTAGATGAAATCACAAAAAGAAATTTTTCTTATATTGCTTCATCATTAGGTTTTGAAAGAAAAATTGATAAATGGACTTACAAAGGCTGGTTCATGCAAACAATGAGACCTCCCAAAATTGAAGAACTATATTCTGATGGTCCGCATCTTGGAACATATGCATATGAAATTGGAGAACCAAATTTAGATTTAGAAAAAATTTATGGAATAGAATCTATAATTTCTTATCAATCAAATTCATTTAATGTATCTTTAACTAATTTTTTGAATTACAGTCCTTATTATTATCAAATGACGAAAATGGGTGAATGTGAAGAAGAAATGGTTCTTGGTGATGAGGGCTATCCTTGTTCAGGCCCTGAATACGATTTTATTGAATGGGGAAGTGGTCCAGGATGGCTGTATATGTATGACACAAAAGGCGTTGAAGCTTTAATTGCAGGATTTGAATTTAATCTAAAATATAATCTTAAAAATTTGATTGTAAACTATGATTTTTCATATGTTTTAGGTGAAAATATTTCGTTTGATGAACCACTTTCATACATAAATCCTGCAAAGCATATTTTGAATGTGGGGTATGATAAAAATTCTATGAATTATAACTTAAGACTATCTAAAATTCATTCTCAAAATAGATTAGGTGAGTTTGAAACTTACACACCTTCAGCTTTTTTAATGGATATTATCCTAAGTTATAAAAATAATAGGCAATCTTTTACTCTGCAAATAAATAATATTTTAGATGAAACGTATTATAATCATTTGTCTAAGATAAAATTTATTGCTCCAGAGCCAGGAAGAAATTTAGTTTTATCTTATAATTTATTGTTTTAATTATTTTGAATTGTAAAAACAGTTTTATTGGAGTATAATTTATGTTTAAAAAATATTTTATTGAACTTTTAAGATGGAGTTTGAGATTCCACGGTATTCTTCATATTGGGCATGTTTACTCTGATTATATCGTTGGAAATTGGATTGGTGTGGGCATAGGTTCGTATATAATTTCTGTTGAATTATTATCAAGTTTTTTGATTCCGAATGAACATGTGCATTTCAAAGGATTAAAAACTGAAGTGCATGACAAATGTGATTAATTGTAAATATATGAACAAATTCTTATATTTTTCTTAACTTCCTTTTATAATAAGGAGCAAAATGTTTCAAAAATTTATATCAATATTTTTATTTATTACAATATCAATTTCACAAAATCATATTCATCTAAGTACTAATAATCTATTTAGTAAAAATTATGACCAATTATTTAACAGGCCAGATGAATGTTTTGATTTATCTGAAATTGATTTTGGAATGTGTGAAATGTATTTAGGGGTAGGATGGAATGGATATAATTGTGAGTATTTTTCAGGATGCGGATGGATTGTAGATAATATTGATTATTATGAATATTTTTTTGACACATTACAAGAATGTGAAGATATCTGTATATGTGAAGATGGTGAAATAATTGATGATGATCCATGTAACCCAAGAGAATGTATTGATGGCCAATGGTATGAAATAATTATCGACTGTCAGGAAGAAATGGGTCTACCTTGTGAAAATGGTGTATATATTTCACCTTCTCAAGATGAATGTTGTTCAACTTGTGTATTGTACGGTGATACAAATTATGATGGTACTCTAAATATTTTAGACGTTATAGTTTTAGTAGATATTATATTGTACCAAGGTCAATGTGCAGATTGGTATGAATGTCCAGAAGATGTGAACCAAGATGGAATATTTAATGTATTAGATGTAATTGAACTTGTCAATAATATTTTAAATTAAAGATGAAATATTCATATTCAAAAATTATTAAAACAAATTTTATTGATGCTGAAATTAAAGTAAAAGAAGCATTGCAAAATGTTGGCTTTGGTGTATTAACAGAAATCAACATGAAAGAAGCATTTAAATCAAAATTAGATTTAGAATATAAAAATTATAAAATTCTTGGTGCATGTAACCCTCAACTTGCTCATGAAGCATTAGATTGTGAAAGTTTAATTGGTATACTAATGCCATGTAATATATTAGTGATTGACAATGAGGATCAATCAACAAAAATTGTATTTCCAATTGCAGAAAATCTTTTGGAAATTACTGATAATAAAGATATTTTAAATCTATCAATTAAAGTTGATAATTTATTAAAACAAGCTTTTGATACAGTTATTTAAAATGAGTTTAAAGGATTAATATGAAATTATTTTCAAAATTTATAATTATGTTTTTATTGTCTTTCATGTATGCTGAATGTTCTGAGATAGANAATCAAGAAGAGTGTGATCGCGTAGAAGGATGCGAATGGTCAGAAAATGCTGGTTGTATAGAAGGTGAGTGGGAAGATGATGAAGAAGAATTTGAAGGATGTTCTGANATAGACAATCANGAAGAGTGTGATCGCGTAGAAGGATGCGAATGGTCAGAAAATGCTGGTTGTATAGAAGGTGAGTGGGAAGATGATGAAGATGGTGAAGACGAAGAAGAGGAATTATCTTGCGAAGAATTAAATTATCAACTTGAATGTGAAGCTACTGATCAATGCGAATGGGTAAATGATGAATGTCAATCAAAAGATGATAGTGGAGGAGCTTTAGATAATTCTTCAGATATTGAGTATAATTTACTTAAAAATTATCCAAATCCTTTTAATCCATCAACTATAATTAACTTTTCAATAAGAAATTCAAGTCAAGTTTCACTTAAAGTATATAATGTATCAGGTAAGGAAGTTAGCAGTTTAATTGATGGTTTTTATTCTGCTGGTAATTATAGTATTCAATGGGATGCAAAAGATTCGTTTGGAAATAATTTATCTTCTGGAATATACATAANTAAGCTAAATACNAATGAAGGAATTTTATCAAATACAATGATGTTGATAAGATAAAATTTTTATTAAAAAATAATTTTTAAAAAGCCTCTNAAAAGAGGCTTTTTTATTTTGTGTGTTAACCAAATATAATTTTAAATTGTTTTATGAAATCCAAAAAAATTTTATATGCTTTAAATGGTACTGGGTCTGGTCATATAACAAGAGCTAGACAAATTATACCTTATTTAAAAAAAAATTATGTAGTTGATATTTTAATTAGTGGAAAAAATAATATTATCAATTCAAAATTAGATGAAAAATATAATTTTAGAGGATTTACTTTTGTTATAAATAAAAAAGGTAGAGTTAGTTATTTAAAATCTATNTTTGGAAATAATATTTTTAGATTTTTAATTGATATTTTCACTCTTAATCTGAATAATTATGATTTAGTTATATCTGATTTTGAGCCAATTTCAGCATGGGCAAGCAAAATAAAGGGAAAGCCATCAGTTCAACTATCACATCAGTGCTCTCTATTTTCAAATAAAAGTCCCCGTCCAAAAAAAATTGATTATATAGCAGAATTTTTTATAAGATGGTATGGTCCCTGTGATAANAACATTGGATTTCATTTTAAAAAATATGACAACCATATTTTAGGCCCTTTATTAAGAGATAAAATAATCAATGCAAAACCAAAAGAAGGTGATTATTACGTAGTTTATTTATGGAACTACAGTTCAGATTATATTATTAATATTTTAACAAACTTTGNAGAATTTAATTTTAAGATTTTTGATTCAAAAATTAATAAAGTTGTAAATGAAAAAAATTGTGAAGTTATACCAACAGGAGATGATACTTTTTTTAATGCTATATTAAATTGCAAAGGGGTAATTTGTGGAGCAGGTTTTGAGTTGCCTGCAGAAGTACTTTATCTTAAAAAAAGATTATATGTTATACCAATAGGAAATCAATATGAGCAAAAATGTAATGCACAAGCATTGATTGATATAGGTATTGATAGTTTTCATAAATTAGAATCTAAAAATCTTAAAAATTGGTTAGAAAAAAACACACATCAAGATTTAAATATTGACATATGCAANTCGTCTGATGTTTTTGAAATGATAGAAAATGTAACAAATTAAATTATAAAATAATATTTTTTTTAACTAAATTTGTATTATGAAATTTTTAATATTAATATTACTTCACACGGTTATTTTTTCAAACTACGAATATACACTGCAAGATTTAAATAACACATCTCCTACATATAGAGATGATGTTTGGTTACCCTCTTATTCAAGTCATATTACACTACACTATTTTTCTACTCAAGGCTGAGTGGGCTGAACAAACACATTCAGGCAGTTGTCTGATTTTCAAACTGAATTAAAAAGTGATTATGGATATGAGAATATTGTTATTATAGCAGTTGGTCAAACAAATATTAGTGATTTTAATGATAATTTTTGTGCTGATTCAGATTTGCCTTTAGTAATGGATGAATATCCTGAATTACCAATTAGAGAGCAGTTTTCTCCTTATAGCCAAGATCATTATTTAGTTATTCTAGATTATGATGGAAATTATATTGATCATATTGATTTACCTAACTTAGGTAATGCTCAAAAGAATTATATTTTAGGNATATTAGAAGAAAACTATAATCAATCTCTGTTAGGTGATTTAAACAGTGATACTATTCTTAATGTTGCTGATATAATTTTAATTATAGATTTTATTTTATCAGAAATTTATAATGAAAACGGTGATATGAATTTTGATGGTGGTTTAAATATTCAAGATATTACTATTTTGTTAAATATCATTCTCTAAAGTAATTATGTTACTAATCATTTTTTTTTCAATCTTGATGTCACAAACTTCAAATTGCATTTCAGANGAATTAATNTTCGAACGNTCTTTATATGAAATAGGTGATACTCTTTCTATTGAAGATCAAAATATTTTATTTCCTATATGTAATGGGTCTGGAAATTATGAAACAGGTGATTATTTTTCGTTTTCTGATTTTAACGGTAATTTTAATAATGAATATAAAATTAGTATTATTAGTATGAACGCCACTTGGTGACCTGCNTGTTATGAATACATCAGTTTGATGGATGANTTAATTGAATTTATAAANGAGGATGATAGATTAGAATTTATTATAAGCCTTGATTACAGTTCTAATGAAAACGATTTATATTCTTGTAGTGAATGGGCTAATTTATATTCTGAGTTAGGTGATTATGGAAATAATCCATTAATATTAGATACAGATCCAGACTACTATATATGGAATATGTTTGCAGGAAATACCTATTCAGCATATGCTTTTTTAGACCATAATATGGTTTTAAGATATAAATTTGATATGCCAAATTTATATTCATTTAAATATAATTATATACCTCAATTAATTGATTCTATGTATGGATGTACAGATTTAGATGCATGTAATTATAATTTGGGAGCTGTATATGATGATGATTCTTGTCAATATACAGAATGTGATTTATGTCATGATATAAATAATCAATTAGATTGTATGAATTTAGATGGCTGTATGTGGATGGGTGATCATTGTATGGAANCCAATGACAATTGTATGAATTATAATAATGAATTAGATTGTATAAANGATGATNATTGTTATTGGATGGGTGATCACTGCATGTCTGGCTCAAACTGTACTGATCCCATTGCATTAAATTATAATCCTATTGCTGATTTATTAGGAGANGGAGATAACGATTCATGTCAGTATTCTCCATTTATATATTTTGGGTGTACTTATGAAAATGCACTTAATTATGATGAGAATGCTAATGTTGATGATGGGTCATGTGAATATATGTTTGGAGATTTAAATCAAGATGGAGGTATTAATATTTTGGATATAAGTATACTTGTGAATTTAATTTTAAATATTTTTAATTAAAATGGATACATTTAGTCACGCTTTATGGGGAAAAGGTTTATTTGGTTACAGAAAATACAAATCATTAGCCATTTTTTTTGGAGCATTCCCTGATTTATCCTCATTTGGTATTTATTTTTTTTATAATTTAATTTTTAATTTTAATCAATTTCAGATGGGAAAACCATCTTTAGAATCAATACCATTTTGGGTTCCTAAACTATATGATTTTTCTCATAGTTTAGTTATTGCAATTTTCTTTTTATTAATTGTTTACTTCATTAATAAGGATATTTTTTTTCCAATGCTTGCATGGCCATTTCATATTTTATTAGATGTTTTTACACATTCAATTAGTTTTTTTCCAACTCCAATATTTTGGCCAATTCATGACTATAAATTTGATGGAATACCGTGGTCTAACCCATATATTTGGTATTCAAATATAATATGTATAGTTTTTTTGTTTTTATATAGAAGGAAAACTAAATTAAATTTAAAGCATGAATAAGCGCTTAAGATTAGCCCCTGAAGGTTACAATATTATTGTAATCGCTTTTCTGTTATTTTTATTTCCAATTATTTTATCAATATATTATGATTATAAGTTGTTAAATTTATTTTCGAATACAATGATACTACTTTTCATTGGAACTTGTTTTTTCTTTAGAGATCCCAAGAGAACAGTTAAATGTGAAGATCAAGATTTTTTATCCCCAGCAGATGGTACTATATTATCAGTCAAAGAAATAAAAGACTCAAATATTGGTGAAGCAAAAAAAATTTCAATATTTCTTTCTGTTTTAAATGTTCATAGACAATGGGTTCCGTTAAATTCAAAGGTGGTAGATACTGATTATAACCAAGGAACATTTTTTGGTGCTTTTCTAGATAAAGCTTCAGAAAAAAATGAGCAGACATCTATTTTATTTATAGATGAAAAAAATAATAATTTTAAAATTAAGCAGATTGCAGGCTTTGTAGCGAGACGAATTGTCAATCATATGAATCCTGANGCTAAAGTTCTTAAAGGTGAAAATTTAGGTTTTATAAAATTCGGTTCGAGAGTTGAAATCATTGTCCCTAAAAATTTTCAAGTAAATGTAAGTAAAGGTATGAAAGTAAGGGGCTGCAAAACTATAATAGGAAGGTTTAAATAATTTTATGGATGCTATAAAAAATTTATTAACGAGAAATTCAATTGGCAAATTAATTGAGCCATACCCAAATAAAGATGAAATGGAATTAGTTTACAAAGCGGCATTACGTGCTCCAGACCATGCCTTTTTAAGACCTTCAAAATTCATTGAAGTTAAAGGAGAGGGTTTAGAAAAATTATCTAAAGTTTTTGTTAATTTTATTTCTGATACAAATAAAAATGCTAGTGATTTATTAATAACAAAATATAAGAATGCTCCATTTAGAGCACCAATGGTTATTGTTTTGATAAGTCACATCAAAGATCATCCAAAGGTTCCTGAAATTGAACAATTATTATCAACATCAGCAGCAGCTCAAAATATTTTGTTGGCTTTACATGCATTAAATTATGGTGCAATTTGGAAAACTGGAAAAGTATCTTTAAACGATGAAATTAGTAAATACTTTAATTTAGATAACAATCACAAAATNTTAGGTTACATATATGTTGGAACTCCGAGCGTAGAACCAAAAAAAATACCTAATATTAATTTAGATGATCATGTTACTACGTGGGAATAATTTTTTTNATTTAGAAATTTTTCTAGAACTTCTCTTGAATCAAAATAAACGCTTCTACCAATATGTTTTATAAAATTTACATTTTCTAAAACTTTATGTATTTTCTGATTTTCATTNAAGACATATATTAATGTATTATTATTTTGCGCTCCTTTAATCAAATCCTCTAATCCATAAGCACCAGATAAATCTATCCTATTTACATTAGTCATATCAATTATGACAATATCTTTTTTTTCATGATTCACATACGATTTCACCAATGATTTCATTGAAGCAAAGAAAATGGGGCCTTGTAATNTAAAGACATCAATCGATTCATGAATTTTAGAATTTAATTTTAATTCTTTAATAGATGTGAATTGATGTTTGTGTGTAGATTTTATATATCTTCTAATACTATCTGAAGATTGTATTATTGCAATTGAAACTCCCACCCCTACGGCTAAAATTAAGTCGTAAAATACAGTAATAAATAAAACTACTAGAAATATAAATAAGTCAGAGATTGGTAATTTTCTTAAAATTGGAAGGATTCTATAGTCTAGGATATCAAAACCAACTTTAAGTAAAATAGCAGCTATACATGCTAAGGGTATCATTTCAACTACAAANGTAAGTCCAAATAAAATTGCTAAAAGTGTAATTGAATAAACAANTGATGATAAAGAAGATGAAGCNCCAGATTTAATATTTGAAACAGTAAACATTGTAGCTGTTGCAGTAGGGGTCCCACCAAACAAGCCACTTATCATATTAGCTAAACCTTGACCAAATGTTTCTTTATTACTATTATGTCTTAAAACTGTCATATTATCTGCTATAATACAGGTTAAAAGACTGTCAATGATAATTAGTAAGGCTAATGATAATGCAGGTTTTAAAAATTCAATAAATCTTTTAAAATCTGGTATGTAAAAATTGAAAATTTTTGAATCATTAGCGTTTTGTATTTTATCACCAATTAAAGGAATATCAAGATTTAGCAAAGAAGATAATAATGTTCCCATAATAAGAGCAATAAGTGGAGATGGAATTTTATTTATATAATTAAAATTTTTTTTCAAATATGGCCATATTAATAAAATGATAAAAGTAGGTATAGAAACAATGATGATGTCATAATTAATTTCATTTACACTATTTACTCCTAAGAAGTTTTTAATTTGACTTAAAATAACTATTATACCTATACCGCACATAAAACCTGAAACAACAGAATAAGGAATATATTGAATGTACTTTGATATATTTAATGAAGCAGCTATTATCATAATTAAGCCACTTAGGAATATAATTGAAAATATTGCTACATAGTCTGGAAAAGATGATGTACTTACTACATATAAACCAATAAATGTTGATATTTGAGATGAAGTAGGTGCAGTTGGTCCACTAACACTAACAATACTTCCTCCGAATAAACCACCAATAAGACCTCCACAAATCGCTCCAATTATTCCAGCTATGGGACCAAGTCCTGATATTTCACCAAATGCGAGTGCTAATGGAAGAGCAATAACTGCAACAGTAATACCTGAAAAAATATCTTCTTTAACATTTTTAATTGATTTAATGTTATCGATTGGATTAAATAATTGTGNGATGGTATTTATAAACTGAGTTAATATTTTCATANATGAGTTTAATTTAATATTTAAAGTTACAAAAATTTTTTGAACATATTAAATTGAAAGACTATTTATTTTTTAAGTAAATTTAAACATGAAATTTTTAATTAAATATTTTACTTTGGTATTGTTCAGTTTTGGATTGTCAACCTTTTCAATTGTGGCTGTCGATATAGAAAATGGCATAGTAGGAAGTGCTGGAGCATCATGTATTGGGGGATCAATTATAATTAGTGACATTCATCCAGGTGTAGGTGCTATTCACACACAGTCATATTGGAGTGGTTACAATCAGATAATGGCAAGTAATATGATGGATTTAGGATTAACTCCAGATGAAATAATTGACTATATTGTAGAAAATGATGTGAGTAATAATCCAGCAATAAGGCAATATGGTATTGTCGATATATATGATGGCGGTAGATCGGCAGCATATACTGGATCAAATTGTATGGATTACAAAGATCATATACTCGGTCCTAACTATGCAATTCAAGGTAATATTCTTCTAGATGAAAATGTTCTACTATCAATGGAACAAAATTTTAATCAAACTATTGGAACTTTATCAGATAAATTAATGGCAGCTTTGCAAGGTGCGAACATACCAGGTGCAGACAGCAGGTGTTTGGATAATAACACCTCTTCACTTTCTGCTTTTATTAGAGTTGCAAAACCTTTAGATGAGGAGGGTGATTATTACTTAGATCTNAACATCAATAATACAAGTAACGGGGTTGAACCAATTGATCTACTTCAAGAATTATATAATCAATGGCAAGAAGAACAAGATCCAATTGGNGATATAAGTGGAGATGGAATTTTGGATATAATAGATTTGATTATAATTATAGATTTCATTTTAGAGGAATTGTTTGATACTAATGCAGATTTAAATTTTGATGGAGGGCTTAATATTCAAGATATAGTTTTAATCTTGAATATTATATTGGAAAGATAAATAATATGAATGATAGATTTTTAATAATATTAATTATAAACTTAATTTTAAATCAAGGAGAATAAAATGATATTAAGAATATTCTGTTTAGTATTTACTGTTTTAATAATTTATCTTTCTATGTTTTTAGCTAGCATGTCTTATGGACTAAGNNTGGTTTATTTTTGGAATCTTGAAAGTTTGATAGTAGTATTATTTCCATCATATTTACTTTCGGTTTATGTCAATGGAAAATTTTCGCTAGACTCCAAGGGTTTGAAATTTTTTAAAAAAATTATAATGCCTATTTCATGGTTAGGTTTTTTAATTGGCATTATTTCAATAGGTTTTGGCATGTCTAGTATTAATGGAGAATTTAATTTAATTATTTTCTTANAATCTTTATCAATTGCTTCAATTACTTTATTATATGGATTAATTCTAAAAATAATTATTCACACATTATTAGAGTCTAAATAAATCACTTAATAATGATTCTTGAATTCAAAAATATTAATAAAANTTATAATAAAGTCAAGGCTNTAATAGATATTTCATTTTCAATTCCTGAAAATTCCATCTTTGGTATATTAGGTGCAAATGGAAGTGGAAAATCAACTTTTATGAAAATTTTACCTGGTTTGATACATGACTGGACNGGAGAAATTTATTATAATAGTATTGGTATTCAAAAAAACGATATGATTCTTAGGAAAGATTTTGGGTATTTAATTGAAGCTCCCACATTTTATGAATATTTATCTGCACAAAAAAACTTAGAAATCCTTGCTAGGATTTCTAANGTAAATCCAAATAGAATTGATGAAGTTTTAAAATTAGTTGAGCTAAGTCATAGAGCGGATGATAAGGTAAGTGCATATTCATATGGTATGAAACAAAGATTAGGAATTGCACAAGCNCTTCTTCATNACCCTAAAATTCTTGTACTTGATGAACCCAATAATGGTTTAGATCCAAATGGAATTAATGATATGATAAGGCTAATAAAGAAATTAAAATCAGAAGGAAAAACCATTTGTCTTAGTACTCATAACTTAAAAGATGTAGAAGAATTATGTACGGATTTTACCGTATTTAAAGATGGTGTTTGTTCTGATTCAGTTTCATTAAATGAACANTTGATGAAAAGTTTTAAATGGATGNTTACTGTCAAAAATCCTGAACCAGTAATTGATAAAATAAATGAAAGTGATGATTTTACGTTTATTAGTTCCTTTAATAATAATATTTTGATTCAAACTAAAACTAAAGATACTATTGCAAATTTAAATAATGTTCTTCGTGGTGAAGACATATATAAAATTAGTAAAGAATCAAACTTAATAGAATATTTTTAATATGATTAATCTATTTTATAATGAACTTATTAAAGCCCTTTATAAGCGAAGGACATATATAAGTTTTATTTTAATTACTCTTTTAATACCCGCTATTGTATATGCTATAGATTACGGGGCTGTGTCACTTGAGACAAAAATTTATGGACAAATGCAGGATTCATTTATTTTTATAGGATCAATTATAAACGGATACCTTTCAGCCTACTTAATTATTGCCATTCTAATTACTCATATGCCCTTTTTGTCAACAATAATTCCATCTGAAATAATATCTGGAGAATACTCAAAAGGAACATTTAGAATTTATCTTACTAGAGCAATCCTTAGAAGAGATGTTTTTATTTCTAAGGTATTAGTAGTTTTCCTATATACAACGCTTATGATGTTTTACTTTTTTTCATTTAGTCTATTTATATCATATTTAATATTAGGTGATGGTGAGTTAATAGTATTCCATAAGGGTATATTACTTCTTTCAGAAGACGATATAATTTGGCGATTCTTTTTAGGGTTTACTTTTTCTAATTTTGTGATGATTACTGTATCATCATTATGTTTATTTTTTTCTTCCTTTTCAAAAAATAGTGTAACACCAATAATCTCTACCATAAGCATAGTTTTTATTGGGTCGGCTATTTCTTTTATACCTATTGATATATTTGAATTAATAGATCCATACTTATTTACAGGATACATTGATATTTTTTTACTAGCTTTTTATGATCCAATACCTATTGATATTTTTATTGATTGTTTTATGGTTTGCTTCATTTGGATAACAATATTTATTACTGCTGCATATTTTAATTTTACAAATAGGGATATTTTGGAATGATCTTTTTTAAACTATTTTTAATTACAATTTTTTCTTCAATTTGTTTACCATCAAGTGAATCTATTGAAGATTATTATATTCGTAAAACAAATGAACAATTTAATCTAATAAATGATTATAAAGTTGATATGGTAATAAGGCTTGAAATACCAGCCTTTAGAATGCCAAAAAAGAAATATAAGGTTTTTTATAAAAAACCTAACAAAATAAAGGTCAAAGCAAAAGGTTTTGGAATCCTGCCAAAAACAGGTTTATTTACATCTCCAAATGATAATTTTGATAACTTAAAAAATGTTAAAATGTCAGATTTTACAGATGATTTAAATATTGATGATATCGTCCTAATTGGAGATTTAATAGTTGATAGTTTAAAATTAGAGATGCCAAATGAATACTCTAGAATTACTTTTAATCCAATTGTAGAAGTTAAAATTGATACTTCTAAATGGGTGATTAAAAATGTTACCACTAAACTTGACACATTAAAATTGTTTCAAATTAATAACCGTTATCAAGATTTTGATAATTATTATATGCCCAAACAATCAATAGTTAAGTACTATATAAAAGATGAAAAATTATTTAATTGGCTAAATAAAGATGCAGGTAATATTATTGGACAGGATGCATCTATGATGCCAAATAACTCTATTGTAGAAGGAACTATTACAGTTGATTATAAAAACTATGTTATAAACAAAGGAATTAAAGATAAAATTTTTGATTAAATAGAAATCATTATGGTTTGTAACTAATTGTAAATTTAATTTTTAGGTTTGTTTTTGCGTAGTATTTTTAACAACATAATTTTGAGGGGGTTTATTTTGAAAAAATTAATAGTAATATTATTTTTTATTTCAACATCTTTTCTTTACGCTGAATGTAGTGATTTAAATCAAGCAGATTGTCTTTATTGGTCNTATTACTGTGAATGGAANGAAGAAACCAACCAGTGCCAAGAAATTGGTGGTGGTGGCGGCGGCGGAGAAGCTGATGGTCCATATAGTTATCAAGTAATTACAGAATCTGATGGCCTAAGAAATGGTCCTTTATATCGTGATGGTAGACTTTATTATCCGGTTGATGCAGAAGCTCCATTTAAGTCTGTAATTTTAACTCCTGGATTTGGTGATGGAAGTACGACCATGTCTGATTGGGCAGAATTTTTTGCATCATGGGGTTTTACTGCTATGATAATTGGCCCAAATGATGAAATCAATGATTCCCATCAAATGAGAGCAGAGGGTCTTCTNGATGCAATAGAGACCATCAAAGAAGAAAATTTAAGAATAAATTCTCCAGTTTATGATATGATTGATTCAAATAGCTTTGTTGTTNCTGGATATTCTATGGGGGGAGGCGCCTCTCAAATAGCCTTGACTCTAGATAATCCAAATGTTGAATTTATAAAAGGTGCAATAGCACTTAACCCAACTATTATTGTAGAAGATTGCGATTTATGTGCTGATTTTAACTACTGTATATGTCTTGTACCTGAATTTGTTGATCACAATATTCCAACATTAATTGTAGCGGGTCAATTTGAATTAAATGAATTAGAAAGTTATGATGGTTTACTTGGGCAAGATATTTATGCTAATACTCCAGATGACACTATTAAAATGCTTTTAGAGATTGAAGGTGGTGGTCATGAATCATCTTATTCAGAATCAAGTAGATATAAATCATTACATTGGGCATCATATTTTTTAATGGAAGATCAAGATGCATGTGAACTTTTACTGGAAAGACCAAATGATGCTTCACAATTTTTAACTACTCTTACATGTAGCCAAGACTTACCTGGAGATATAAATGGTGATACGGCTGTAAATGTACAAGATGTAATTTTAACAGTTAACTTCATATTGCAAAATCAATACGATAGCTCAGCTGATTTAAATGATGATGGTGGTGTTAATGTTCAAGATGTTATTTTAATTATGAATATTATTTTAGCAGGTTAAATTTATATTTAAACCTGATTAACATTTACTGATGAAGAGTCCTTCAATGATATTGAAGGGCTTTTTTTTTCTAAAATTTTTGCAAAATTCAAGATAATAATTTAATTTTACATATGAATAATATTTTCAAAATAATTTTTACAATCATTTCTATTGAATATATTTTTGGACATGGCGTTTCTGAGTCAACTGCAAATGCTATGTCAAGTGCAAGTTTAATGGATTTTGTATATTTCGGTGCAGAACACATGGTCACTGGATATGACCACATTTTGTTTTTAATTGGGGTATTATTTTTCTTAACTAATTATTTTGATATATTGAAATTTATTACTGCATTTACTATTGCACATTGCCTAACTCTTATTTTTGCAACTTTTTTTCAAATCACTGCTAATGCTTACTTAATAGATGCAATAATAGCATTTAGTGTTATTTATAAAGGTTTTGAAAATTTGGATGGTTTTAAAAAAATATTTTCTACCAGTGCACCCAATCTATTATTAATGGTGTTTATATTTGGTCTTATCCATGGCTTTGGTTTATCTACAAAACTTCAAGAAGTGGCCCTAGCATCAAATATTAATCTGACAATTTCTCAAATTTTATCATTTAATGTTGGTGTTGAATTTGGGCAAATCATTGTTTTGGTTATTATGTATCCAATTTTGAAAATGTTAAGAGGAAATTATTTTAATTTCATTTCTAAAGTAGCTAATTGGTCGCTAGTTGTACTTGGATTTTTATTACTTGTTATGCAACTAAATGGATACTTTCATGATGTCTTACATGAGGATCATCCAAAAGAAATTCATAACCATGATCATAATCACAACCATGATCATGACCATCATCACTAATCAATACCCAATTTAATCTTTTAAAATAATGTGCTGAAAATCACATTTTTATGAACAAATTTTATTTAGATTTGCAGGATTTAATTTTTCTTACAAAATAAGCAATTAGTCTTTGACTTTATGGTATACATTTATTTAATTTCAAGTCTACAAACCACAACAAATAATTATGGGAGGAGAACCGTAATGAGTAATCGTTTATTTAAACATTTCCCAATGTTTATATTAATTTTCAATTTTTTAATGGCTGACGTATTTATGACTGAGCTAACTGACCCTCAGAATTCAAGTACTTCTGGAAGATACGTTGAGTTATATAATAATGGTGATTCATCTGTGGATTTATCAGATGGATGGACTATTCAAAGATGGACTAATGGTAATGATGATCCAACTGCAAGTAGTATTGTAGGTCTAACNGGAACTATTAGTGCTGGTGGATTTTATATCATTTGTAATGATGCAGATAAATTTTCTGCTACATGGCCAGATTTAACTTGCGATCAAGATATTGGTACTGGTGGTGCGGCTGATTCAAATGGTGACGATAATATGGCTATTTTACTAAACGATGTCGTAGTAGACATGTTTGGTGTACCAGGAGAAGATGGAACTGGAACAGATCATGAGTTTGAAGATGGAAGAGCTGAAAGAGCCTCTGATAATACTTCTGCCTCAGCTACATGGAATGCAAGTGGGTGGAATATTGATAACGACTCTGGTGGTGGAGATGGGAATCAATACGCGCCTGAAGGTTTTGATCCAGGTTCATGGATTGGTGTAAGTACAGATGTTGTAGTAACTTGTGATGATGCAGATGCCTGTAATACTGGTTCTGAAGGTGATTGTTTATACGATGACTGTGCAGGTGTTTGTGGAGGTGATGCTGAAGTTGATGATTGTGGTGTATGTGAAGGTGACGATTCTTCTTGCGTAATCAATGTAACATTTTCTGTAGATATGAATTATGAAGGTGTTTCAGGAGATATCAAAGTTCGTACTACTACAATAGATGGAGACTATGCTCCAAGCGATTGGTTTGTAATGGATGATAGTGATGGTGATTTAGTTTACACATACACTATGTCTTTAACAAGTGGAAAAACTTACGGTTATAATTTTAATGATGGTGGTTATGAAAGCGGATCAGATTTAGCTGATTGTGCTGGTGGCAACTATGGTAATGATAGATTTTTAACAACTGGTGATAGTGATATGGTTCTAGATACAGTATGTTGGGAATCATGTGATGCTTGCCCAGTTCCAATTTCAGGTTGTACTTATCCTAATGCTCATAACTATGATTCTGAGGCAACTATTGATGATGGTTCTTGCGTATTTCCTCCCTCAAGAAATTTATTTATTTCTGAGTATGCAGAAGGATCTTCTAACAATAAATATTTAGAAATATATAATGCTGAAAACTTCGAAGTTGACCTGATAGGGTACACACTTTCTAGTTGTTCAAATGGATGTAATACAGAGGGCGAGTGGGACTTTCCTGATAATGTTACATTTACTGGAACTTTAGGTGCTGGAGAAGTTTACGTTGTATGTCATGGCTCAGCTGATGATGTGATTCAAGCAGAATGTGATCAAACATTTACTTACCTTAGTAATGGTGATGATGTATTTGCTTTAACTCAGCTTGGAAGTGGAGATATCGTTGATATCATTGGAACAACAGGTGATGACCCAGGATCCGGCTGGGAAGTAGCTGGAGAATCTAATGCTACTCAAAACCATACTTTAGTTAGAAAATTAGAAGTTGAAACTGGAAATTCAGATTGGTCTGCATCTGCTGGTACTAATGTTGATGATTCAGAATGGATTGTATTTGCTAACAATACATGGGATTACGTTGGTTCTCATCCTCATACAGTTGTATTTGACTGCGCTGGTGATCCAAATGGTTCTGCTGTATTAGATGATTGTGGAGTTTGTTCTGGAGGTAATTCAGGACATGTTGCAAATAGCGACAAAGATTGTTCTGGTGAATGTTTTGGTGATTTAGTAGATGACTGTAATGGAGACTGTGGCGGTACAGCATTTTTAGATGATTGTGGTGTTTGTGAAGGTACTAACGCTGACAAAGACTGTAATGGTGACTGTTATGGTACAGCATTATTAGATGATTGTGGAGTTTGTTCAGGTGGTAATTCAGGACACGTTGCAGATAGCGATAAAGATTGTAATGGTGACTGTTTTGGTTCAGCGCTAGTAGATGATTGTAATGTGTGTTCTGGTGGAAATACAGGGCATGTTGCAGATAGTGATAAAGATTGTGCAGGTGTATGTTTTGGCGATGGTGCTTTAGATGAGTGTGGTCTTTGTAATGGTGGTAATAATTGTTTNGAAACTGGAATAGTTGGTTACAATAANGAAGTTAGTTTTAACTATTTAGGTGAGGGCGAATGTCGCCAAGCAAATGGATGGTATTCTCTAAGCTTCAGAACTTCATTTGGTGATCTATCTCCTCATACTGAAGGTGATAATGCACAACAAGCAACTGAAAGATGTCAAGAATTATGTGCTTCACATTCTGATTGGTGTCTTGCTAGCAATGTAGTAACCAGAGATGTTTGGGACACTCCTAAGTGTGATTTAATTACAGACTTTCCAACATTTACAGCTGCAGGTTACTCAAATGATAATAATTTTAATACTTGGGGTGAAATGATTGAAATTGACGGTGNAAATTATCAAACCTACTGTACAGGTGGTGCAGGTGGATGTGAAGATACAAACTTTGCTGGTGGCTCATTGTCTCCACGAGAGGGTTATCATTGTTATACTGTGAATGAAATTATAACTGTGGAGGTTGAAGATTGTATATTTGTTGAAGGTCCAGATGCTGACTGTACTGGCGAATGTTTTGGTACGGCTGTAGTAGATGATTGTGGTGTTTGTGGTGGTTTAGATGCTGATAAAGATGATTGCGGTGTATGTAATGGTGCAAACGCTGACAAAGATTGTTCTGGAGAATGTTTTGGTAATCTAGTAGATGATGCTTTTGGTATTTGTGGTGGTGATGGTTCAATACAAGGTGCTATTGATAATGCTGCTGATGGAGATACTGTTAATGTTCCAGATGGTACTTATGCAGAATCTATTTTATTGAACAAATCAATCAACCTTAATTGTGATGGTACTTGTATCATTGATGCTAGAGGTATTGATGGTAGAGCTGTTGTTATAGAAGCAACAAATGCTACACTTAATGGATTTAATATTGTTGGTGATTCAACTATGTATGCTGGTGTTATTGTAACTCCTTCTTGTGTAGGTGTAACAGTATCTAACAATACAATATTTGGAATGAGTATGCCTAATCCAAATAATACCTCTCCTCTTTCATACGGTATATTAACCTATGGATTTTCAGCAGAAGAGATGCCATTAAATAGTACATTTACTGGAAATAATATTTATGGAGTTGCTGGTTCAGCTATTTCACTGGGTGATAATACATTTGGTACTGTAATATCTTCAAATACATTTTCTAATATGATACCAGTTGATTTACTAGGTCAGCAATTTAGTGTAGGAGTTCAAGGACAATTTGCTGGTGGTGTGATAATTGAAAATAACCAAATGGAAAACTTGATTGTTGGTTCAAATTTACCATTATCTCAAGGTTCATTAAGCGGTAATGTTTACACAAATGTTGGTTCATATTTATCAACAACCTCACCTAGTCAGATTGTTTTTTCTGATAATGTGGATTACTGGATAGTTGAAACTACACTTGCTGATATAGGTTTAGTTATTGAATCATATGCAAGCACATTAGAATTAGCAATATTAGTTGCTGATGGTGGCTCAACAATTGAAGCTAGTGATGGAACTCTAATTGTTCAAGATTGTTCTGGTGCATGGGGTGGAGATTTAGTAGTTGACTGTAATGGCGACTGTGATGGTACTGCAAGTTTAGATGATTGTGGTGTATGTTCTGGTGGAAATACAAATCATGTTGCAAACAGTGATAAAGATTGTTCTGGTGAATGTTTTGGTAGCCTAGTAGATGATTGTAACGGAGACTGTGGTGGTACAGCATTTTTAGATGATTGTAATGTGTGTTCTGGCGGAAATACAGGACATGATGCAGATAGTGATAAAGACTGCGCAGGTATATGTTTTGGTGATGGTGCACTAGATGAATGTGGACTTTGTAATGGTGGAAATACTTGTGCTGATAATAGATCAGGTGGAAACGAATTTACTTTAACATTTGATGATGGTACTGTATTTTCATACAACCTTCATACTGAAGATGGTATTACCATTGAAGAATTTTATGGTTATGATTCGTATTCTTGGGAGGTTGAATCTGGAACAATTACACTAGCTGATGGAACTGAAATATCTGTTACAGGAAGTTCTCCAGACAGAAGTCATGGTTCTGGTTCAATTTTATGGGATGGCTCAATGTTAACTTCAGATACTTATGATGCAGCAGGTAATAGTTATTCATTTGATCTTAATACAAATTCTTCTGATTTGTCAGGAGATGTTTGGATTTCAAATGGTGGAACTATAGATTTTATTGGCTCTTATTACGGAGCAATTAATGGAGGCAGTTCTGCAGTTGCTGTTTTAGATTTAGATTTAGAATCTAATGATGGAAATGCAAACGAATTTACTCTAACATTTGATGATGGTACTGTATTTTCATACAACCTTCATACTGAAGATGGTATTACCATTGAAGATTTTTATGGTTATGAATCCTATTCCTGGGAGGTTGAATCTGGAACAATTACACTAGCTAATGGAACTGAAATATCTGTTACAGGAAGTTCTCCAAGTAGATCACATGGTGAAGGAGCAATTTTATGGGATGGCTCAATATTAACTTCTGATACTTATGATGCAGCAGGTAATAGTTATTCATTTGATCTTAATACAACGTTTGCTTATGAATTGATGGAAGATTGGATGAAAAATGGTGGAACTAAAGATTTTGTTGGTTCTTACTATGGAGCAATAAATGGTGGTAGTTCAGCCACAGCTGTATTGAATTTTGATACGCAAGACGCACAATGTTTTGTTGTTGGTCCAGATGCAGACTGTACAGGTGAATGTTTTGGTACGGCTATAGTTGATGATTGTGGTGTTTGTGAAGGTACTAACGCTGACAAAGACTGTAATGGAGACTGTTTTGGTACAGCATTAATTGATGATTGTAATGTATGTTCTGGTGGTAACACAGGACACGTTGCAGACAGCGATAAAGACTGTAATGGTGACTGTTTTGGTTCAGCGCTAGTAGATGATTGTAATGTATGTTCAGGTGGTAATTCTGGACATGTTGCAGATAGTGATAAAGATGAATGTGGTGAATGTTTTGGAAATGGCCTTCTTGACTGTAATGGTGATTGCTATGAGCTAAGTTCATCTCAGATTGTAATATATGAATATCCAAACTCTAGAAACGGAAACCATCAAGGTGGTTCTCATTATAATGCTACAACTGACAAAGATTGCGTTGATAGTTTATTAGGTTACAGTGATTGGTCTAATACTGATACAGAAGCTCAAGCTGCAATTGTAGCGTGTCATTATAATAATGGGCATCCTAGTCAGAATTGGGAAGACACTTATTCTCAAGATAATGATGACCCATGGGTTGGTACACATGCTAGAGGAAGTGATGGTGAATTAAGACCATATCTATTATCTACTGTAGGAGATTTTGCAGGAAATAATGGATTACAGGGAGGTTCAAATTTCATTCCAGCAGATATGCTTAATACATATTTATCTGTATTAAGTGAACCAAATCAGAATTGGATGACAGATACTAATAATTATATTATACACACATTTAACATTCAAGGTGATGTAGATTTTGCTGAAATTGATGATTGTGGTGTATGTTCTGGCGGAAATTCTGGACATGTAGCTAACAGCGATAAAGATTGTTATGGTGACTGTTTTGGTTCAGCATTATTAGATGATTGTAATGTATGTTCTGGTGGTAACACTGGACATGATGCTAACAGTGACAAAGATGAATGTGGTGAATGTTTTGGAGACGGTGTTTTAGATTGTAATGGTGATTGTGATGGCACTGCATCTTTAGATGATTGTGGTGTATGTTCTGGCGGAAATTCAGGACATGTTGCTAACAGTGATATTGATTGTCATGGAGATTGTTTTGGTACAGCATTAGTAGATGATTGTGGCGTTTGTGCAGACGGTAATACAGGTCTAGTAGCAGATGCTGATAAAGACTGTGCTGGTGTATGTAACGGTTTATCAGAGCTTGATGAATGTGGTCTGTGTGAAGGTGGGAATGAATGTTACGAATTTGAATTAACATTTGCTGATGGAACAGTATTTGCATATGATCTACATGTTGAAGATGGTCTGCATATTGATGATTATTTTGGAGAAACTTCATATGATTGGGAAGTTGAATCTGGAATTATTACCTTAGCAGATGGAACTAAAATAAATGTTACAAGCCAAGGTCCAAGTAGAGATCATGGAGCTGGACATATATTATGGGATGGTTTTATGATAACATCGGAAACTTATGATTCAAATGGAAATAGCTATGCATTTGATATTGTACCTGATTCAAGTGATGATATGTTTGATTTTATGTCAAATGGTGGAACTGCAAGTTTCTCTACTGCTGTTTATTATGGAGAAATAAATGGAAATAGTTCTGCAGTTGCTGTGCTAGATTTTGCTACAGATTGTTTTGTAGTTGGTCCAGACGCTGACTGTGCTGGTGAATGT
>PARL01000024.1 GCA_002711465.1 Fidelibacterota bacterium
TGATTTATTTTATGACAAAGGTTTTGACCATTTGAATAAATCTATTAGTAATATTGCTGAATATGGTGGTCATACTAGGGGAGATTTTTTATTTGATGATAACTTCAAGAANAAGTTNTCNTTAATGCTNAGTCAAATTAAAAATGGATCNTTTGANAAAGAGTGGTNANANGANNAGAANNATGGATATAAATACCTTAAATCNAAGCGNAACAANACTAAAGAATTAGAAATTGAAAAAATTAATAAAAAAATGTTTGATTTGCTAAATTCAAATTTTAAAAAATAAATATGGAACTTTTNTTTTTCGAATGATTTAAATCTATAGAACGANNAATCATTTAGGAGAACATAATGAATTTTTTAAANTATTTTACAGTTTTATTTATATCNTTTTCTTTTNTNTTATCNAATTATACNGGNGTTAACAAAAAGGAACCTTTTTCTTTTCAAAANGAAAAGCAAGGNTCAGTAATTAANTCNGAAAATAATAATCTNAAAAAAGAGTTGATTCAATTAGAAAATGAATTTAAAGGCGATTATGATGAAATAAAAACTCACTATAANTCTAAAATTACTTCNATTAAAGATATGCAAAAATCTGAAATTCAAGCTCTTAAAAAGAATTACAANAATAGACGTAAAGCTATCTATAAAAAATATGGTGTGAAACCACCAAAAAATCAAGATAATAACTCTATGAATAATTCTGATGTTTACAGTCCAAAAAATAAAGATACAGTAAAATCACCTTATAAAAAATTAAAAAAGTAAATTAAAATTTTTAAAAACCCTCTAAATAAATTTAGTTTCATTGTTATCTTCCTTTCAATATTTTAGAGGGTTTTTTTTTATTCTTTATTAAATTCACAGCGTTGATTAACACTTTTTTAGGATCCTATGCAACTTTGGACTTTTTTAATATCTATGATGCCTNTTGGNGAGTTAAGATTCTCAATACCGTTTGGTATCATATCTGGTCTTCACTGGTTTGATGCTTTTATTCTTTCTCTTATAGGAAATTCTCTAATTGCATTAATACTTGTATATATTTTTGATTTTTTCTCTCTTAATACAATTGTTGATTTATTTAAAAAGATTCCTTTATTTGGTTTAATTTTTAAAAAATGGTANGATAAGGCACTTTCAAAAAGTTTAAAATTTAAAGATTGGACCTATATAGGTTTAGCAATGTTTGTGAGTATACCTTTACCCATAACTGGTGCATGGACAGCAGTTTTGATTTCTTCACTACTAAAATTAAAACCTTTCAAATCTTTTTTATTTATCACAATAGGANTATTTGTTAGTGGANGTATAATCACTTTTATATGTTATAATTTTAGCAATNTAATGAGTTANATATTTATAAATGATGATAAAATAGAACAATTTATAAAATCAATTTCNTGAAATAGGGGTTATATGATACAAAGTTTAAATAAATATAAAAATTCTTTTAAATATTACACTGAACTTAGAGTTCAAGAAAATAGAAATATAAGATTTGGGTTGNTAAATGGNAATTTANTATCTAATGATCAGAGTATTGAAAGNGGAGTTTCATCCCGTGTTTTTAAAGATGGTGATTGGGGATTTTCATCTAATGCAATTATAACTGATTCAAGCATAGATAAAGTTATTAACTCATCAACTGATAATGCTATTTTTTTAAATAGNAGGAATGAAAATAAATGTGGAATTTTATTGCCAGAAGATATTTACAATCATGAATTTAATTATTCTACTAAAAAAAATAAAAATTCAAATAGTTACTGGATATCTTTTATTAAAGATTTAGATGCTTACATAATAAAAAAATATAAACAAATTACTTCNAGAAAGATNTTNATNAGTAATTTAGATATGGAGAAGAATTTACTTACATCNTCTGGAGCNGAATCTTATTCAATGACGCCNAGATCNTTATTATANATGATACTGACAGTAGAAAATGAAAATGAACCTGTNGAACTTATGGATGTTTTTGGTGGTTTNGGTCAATTAGAAGATAATTTTNATTCNCCNGATGTATTTTATTCTAAAATNGANATTCTTGTNGACAAGTTAATNCAAAAATCAAAAGGAACTCATGCAAAAGCTGGACTTCATGATGTNGTTTTAGATGCTGATTTAGCCGGCATTTTAGCGCATGAAGCAATTGGCCANACAACNGAAGCAGATCTTGTAATGGGNGGATCAGTTGCAGGTGACTATTTAAATAAAAATGTTGCAAGTGAACTTGTTACATTAATTGATTATGCTAATAATATAGATGGAAATATTTGTCCAGTNCCAGTATATGTTGATGATGAAGGAACAAAGGCAAATGATGTAACAATTATTGAAAATGGAATTCTTAAAAACTTTATGCATAATAAAGACAGCGCCCATGAACTTCAAATGAAAATTACTGGCAATGCAAGAGCATATAAATATTCTGATGAACCTTTAATCAGAATGAGAAATACAGCTATTAAACCTGGAACGGACAAACTAAATGATATGATATCTTCNATAGANAACGGTTATTATTTNACTAGAAGTAGNAANGGACAAGCAGANTCAACAAGTGAGTTTATGTTTGGTGTTGTAATGGGATATGANATTAANAATGGTAAAATTNAACAAGCAATTAANGATACAACTATTTCAGGTATTGCGTTTGATGTNTTAAAGACTGTTTCNATGATTTCAGATGAAATGGTATGGAGTTCGGGTGGAATGTGTGGTAAGAAGCAAATCATACCAGTAGGTATGGGTGGACCTGCAATTAAATGTCGTCTTAATATTGGAGGAAGATAAATGGATTTAAAAGAGACATTATCTTATGCAATAAACACACTTTTGGATAAAGGTATGGATGATGTTGAAGGAATGATAAATGAATATGAAAAAAAAGAATTAAATATTGAGGCAGGTAAAATATCTTTACTTAGAACNACATTTTCTAATTCTCTAAGATTAGAAGCAATTAAAGATAAAAAACAAAGTACCATATCAATAAATAAACTTGATAAACAATCTATCAACAAGTCCTTGGAAAAGTTAATNGTCAATGTTGAATCATCTCAATATGATGAATCAAACGATATATCTGAATATCAAAATCCTGAAATTTTTAATAAAGGATCATTAAAACCTGATTTAGATTTAATGTATGATAGATTGAAAAATTTCAATTCATATGTTAAGGATAAATATAAAAAAGTCCTTCTNGAGGCTGTNACGCTAGATCACAATTCTTCTAAATCATATATTTTAAACTCTAATGGTGTTGATTTTAATATNAATAAAGGAATNTATGGATTTTCTTCAATGTTTACATCTAAAGATGNTTTAAATACATCCTCTTTNAANTANACGGGNGTAGAAAAATTAAATTTAAACAAAAAATTAAATGATTATGGTNACGTTTCTGAGTTGTTGNGNCAATCNGAAGAGCANGTTAAATCTTTNCCNATNAANGATAAATTTTTAGGAGAGATTATAGTCACCCCTCATTGTTTAACAGAATTTATATCTTTTTTAGATTACAGCATAAGTGATAGCGCTCTTATTTCTGGAACATCTATTTATAAAGATAAAATTGGAGAAAAAATTACAAATAAAAATTTCACTTTAACATCAAATCCAGTTCATGAAAAAATTGATTCAGGATATTATATAACATCTGATACCTATAAATCTAAAAATATCACATTAATTNAAGATGGNGTTCTTAAAACNCATTTANTNTCACTNTATGGNNCTAACAAAACGGGAGGTANAAGAGTNCCAAACCAAGGNGGTAATTATATGATTGAAGGNTCTAACTCATCTTTTGAAAATATGATAAAAGANGTNAAAAANGGTGTNNTNTTATGTAGATTTTCNGGAGGNAGNCCAAGCGATAANGGTGATTTTTCTGGNGTTGCAAAAAATAGTTATTATATAGAAAATGGTAAANTAATGTACCCAATTATTGAAACAATGATATCTGGAAATATTGCTCAGATGTTNTTGAATATTAGAAATATATCTNATGAAAAAGTTGATTTTGGTGATTGTATTTTACCTTGGATAACTTTCGATGGAATAACTATTTCATGAAAAATAAAATTATAATTTTCATTTTAATATTTTCTTTTTCTTTATCCAAAACAGATAATATAAATCATTCTTTAAATACATTTGGTATTGATTTATATAAAATTATTTCAAAGGATGAAATTTCAAGAAGTTCTATGATTAGTCCTTTAAGTATATCTTATGCTCTAATGATGGTAAGTCAGGGGGCTTCAAATGATACTTACAACGAGATATTGAATGTCTTAAATATCAAACAAAATGATATTAATAATTTTGTAAGTCCATACCAAATTGAAGATTCTTTATTAATAATGTCAAATAGTATATGGATACAAAATGATAATTGCTATCAACCAAATAAAACATACATAGATATACTTCAAAATAAATTTAATGGTAAAATATCTTATGTAAACTTCTATAATGATAGATTAGAAATTATAGATAATATTAATAAATGGGTTGAACAATTTACTTTTGGTAGTATTAAAAATATTGTATCAGAAAATGAAATTAAACAATCTACAACTCAAGCGTTGTTAAATACGATTTATTTTAAAAATAAATGGACATATCCATTTGATCCAAACTTAACAAAAAAAGGTAATTTTTATACTAATGGGGATACAATTGAAGTTCAAATGATGAATAAAAAAAATAAATATGCATATTTATTATCAAATGACTTTGAATTGATTGAGTTACCTTATGAAAAAAATATATCTATGTATATATTTTTACCTAATAAAGATATAGAAATAGAAACATTTATTAATGATTTTAATTATGAAAAATTTAAATTGAGTTTAAATGAATTAAAGTATGATTTAGGCGATATTTACATACCAAAATTTGATTTAAGTTATTCTGTGACATTAAAAGATTATTTACCAACTATGGGTATGGTATCAGCTTTTGCTCCTAACCAGGCTGAATTTGATAGATTTTGGGATTATAAAAACACATGTAAGAAGTATCCTCCAAAACATTATATTGATTTAGTAAACCATAAAAGTTACATTTCAAATTATGAAGAAGGTACTGAGGCTTCAGCAGCAACAGTAGTAGTAATTAACCGTGTAACCTCTATAAGACCTAACAAATATTTTAACTTTGTTGCGAATCGACCTTTTTTATATATCATTTATGATAAAAATATAGATAACATACTATTTATTGGTAATTACAGCGGTTAGATTTTGTTAAAAGATTATTCTATATCAGACACTATTTCAAAAAAAATACATTTTTTTCATGGTAACTCTATGACATATTTGTCATATGAGAAATTGTTAAATCAATTTTCAAAAGATTATAATATAAAATGTTCAATTCTTAGACCCTTAACAAAAAAAAATACGTTTATTAAATTTAAAAATTGGGATATTTTTCTTGATGACTATTTAGATTCTATAAAATATGAAAAAGATATTATTGGCATAGGCCACTCAATTGGAGGAAATATTTTATTAAAAGCTTCAATTCTATATCCAGAAAAATTTAAAAAAGTTTTTCTTCTTGATCCCACTTTTTTTACACCACTAACAATATATGCTTGGAAATTAATATCCTTATTTAATCTTCAAAGTAAATTCTTACCACTTATTGATCGAGCTAAGAATAAAAAAATGTCTTATGATAACATTAATCAAATGTATCAATCATACAGAAAGTATAAAGTTTTTTCTAATTTTAAGGATGATGATCTCAGAATATTTGTAAATTCACTAGTTAAGAAGAAAAACGATTNTTGTGAGTTAATTTTTGATAAAAGATGGGATGCTGAGATATACAAAAGAGGTCTCTTAAATGATATGTTTATATGGAAGAATATAAAAAATATAAACCTGGAAACTTATATACTCAAAGCTGAAAATTCTGATGTTTTTCTGGATAAAACAAAGGATAAAGTTCATAAATTAAATAGTTCAATTAAAATTATTGATGTTAAAAATTCTGATCATTTATTTCCAATTAATAATTACTTAGAAACATTTAAAATCTTAAAAAAATACCTTAATTAAATGAATTTGCTAATTTAAAAATCTATGCTTAATTTATAATAATGAAGAAATTTATTCTAATATCTATATTAATTTTAAGTTCATCTTTTGCAAAGGATAAACTTTTAGTTTTGTATCCTGAGGCTGACTTATCTAATACTGCTAGATTAAATGTTAGCGATGTTAATGCTATTCATATACTTTTTGCAGATGGATTTGAGTACTATTCTAAAATGAATGTTATTGTTCCATCAGATAAAACAGTGTGCTATTCTTCTGAATGTGCTATTTCTCTTGCATCTGATTATGACGCTCAAATGGTTGTTACAAGTAAAATAAGAGTTTTAGGAACTAAAATTATTTTTACTGGAATGATCCAAAATATGGATGGAAGTGATCAATTTACAACAAGAATTACTGCCTTAAACGTTGAGGACATGGAAAATGCTAGTATGAGACTTGCCAAATCTCTTTTTAATAGAGATTCAATTGATGATGTTGCTGATATTGACAATATTATCGTAGATGAAGAATATGAGTCTGAACGTAGAAAAAGTATTTATAGAATAGGTGGAACTATTGGATATATTATTCCATTTGGTGGAGAAAATTATTACTATTATGACACAAATGTAAGAAAATGGAATCAGACACCTTTATTTTTTGGTTATACACAAAATTGGGAATCTAAAACTAATACAACAGTAATTTTAGACGCTAATTTAGCTGCAGAAAAATTTGCGATAGATTTAACTTATAATCATTTTAAAAACAGGTCAGATAATTCACCTTTTTATGGATACGGTATTGGTTGGCATGTAGGTTTCCAGTCCAGTAATCCTCAATTAGATCAATATTCTGATACATATGACTTTGATACAGAATTTAGGCATGGACCAGCATTGTTATTGCAAGCAGGTTACATTTTTATGAGAACGTATGATTTTAATGTAATGTTAAGAGCTAAATATCACTTCCAAATTTCTACTCTTGAAGGAAATTTGGATAATGGTATTTCCTTTGGAGTGTCAATAACAAATAAGTTTACTAGAACAAATCGTCCAGATAGACCTAGTTCAAGAAACAGGACAGAGTATAAATTCCCTCTATTAGAAATATTGCTAAACAATCTTTAATTTCCAAATATTTATATATAGTATCATAGTCTTACTTTTTATAAATTTCTATATTAGAATTTATATATATATTGGAGTTTTTTGTGTTATGCGATTACCATTAATTTTATTATTTACAATTTTTATTTCATCATCTTTTAGTGCTTATCTTAAAGATGTTCCACAACAAATTAAACAGCCTGATGGAACAGTTATTAATTGTTTTTCATCAGGAGATGAGTTTTATAATTGGGTACATGATAAAGATGGTTATACAATAGTAAGAAGTCAAGATGATGGTTTTTTATATTATGCAAATGAAGATTTATCTCCCTCTGTTTATAAAGTTTCAAATTCTAATCCTGCAACATTAGGTCTTCGAAAATGGATTAAATTGCCAAAAAACGAATATTTAGCAATAAGAGATGAGTTTATCGAAAATGATATCAAGAGAACACCAACAATTGGAACTGTCAACAATTTGAATGTCTTTATTAGATTTGCAGACGAAAATGAATTCACTGGTAGTTTTACTTACTATGATACTCCATTTAACTTGGAAGAAGGCCCTTCAATGAGGCATTATTTTAAAGAAGTATCATATGATCTTTTAGATGCACCAACAACACATTTTCCATTACCTGATGGCGAAAATGTAATTTCATATCAAGATGATTATCCTAGAAGTTATTATGAGCCATATAATGCCCAAACTAATCCAGATGGTTACACAGGAGATAGAACTGAAAGAGAGCATACATTATTAAGGAAAGCGATTCAATTCATAGAAGATGAGGTTCCAACTGATCTTGATATTGATGGAGATAATGACGGTAGAGTAGATAATGTAACATTTTTAGTTTACGGAAGTCCAGGTGCTTGGGCAGATTTACTATGGCCACATAGATGGAGTTTATATTCTCAATATGTAACTATTCATGGTAAACAAGTATGGGATTATAATTTTAATATGGAAACAGGTGGTTACTTTACTGTTGGAACTTTGTGTCATGAATTTAATCATTCCTTAAGTGCTCCAGATTTATATCATTACAATGAAACTGGTGCACCGGTTGCTTGTGGCAGTTGGGATGTTATGGATGCTTCAGGGGATATGCCTGCATATATGGGCGCTTTTATGAAAGCAAAATATGGCAATTGGATAGAGGATACTAATGGAGATGGTCAAAGAAATTTAGAAGATATCCCATGGCTGGATAGTCCAGGAACATATACTCTAAACCCACTACATAATCCTTCAAATTATGCTTATAGAATTAGATCGCCCTATACTGATAATCAATATTTTGTGGTAGAATATCGAGTGAAACAAGGAATGTATGAAACAACTACTCCTGGAAACGATAACGGACTACTAGTTTATAGAATCAATACATGCTGTAGTGGTAATGCTCAGGGACCACCTGATGAAGTTTACATTTACAGACCAAATGGAGACGCTGATACAAATGGTAATCTTGGTCAAGCAATATTTAATGAAGAAGTTGGAAGAACAAAAATAAACGACCAAACAAATCCATCAGCATTTTTATATCCAGGTAATCTTGGTGGGGGAAATTTTTGNAATAATTCAGATGGATGTGACGGCGGTTTATATATATCAGATATTGGTATTCCAGAAGAAACTATATCTTTCAAATATATGAATGTATTTTTAAATGCTCAAATAAATGCTTTAAGTAATGACTCAGATGGAGATGGAGTTTTAAATCCAGGCGAAAACGCTACATTAAACTTTACAGTCGAAAATACATCAGTTGATGGGTTTGCTTATGCTTTGACTGCAGATTTGGTAGAAAATGACTACTTTGAAACATTATCTGGTGAAGTATTTATTGAAGAATTACCAGCTGGAGAAGAATCGCCAAGTTTTTCTTTTGATATTAAAGTTAACGATGATGCACCAATTGGCTCCTTTAAAATGGGTATGAATATCACTGCAACAGTATATCAAGATGGATTTGGTGATTTTGATTATGATGATGTTGTTGAGTATGATTTTGACATATCTTTAGATCAAGCCGGTTTTCCATTTGAAACAGCAGATCAAGTATTTTGTGCCCCAACTGTGGTTGATATTGATTTAGATGGTGATAATGAAATAATATTTGGTGATAATTCGGGAATGTTTTATCTACTTGATGATAGTATGTCAATAATGAATACTTATGATATGGGTGATGAAATATGGGGTGCGCCTTCTATAGAAGATATTGATGGTGATGGAGATTTAGAAATTGCAATTACTTGTAAAAATGGTTTTTTATATATATTTGACCATCAAGGAAATTTATTTTATTCTTGGGAAGCAGATACAGGTTTTATAACAGCGGCGCCTGCAATTGGAAATACATCAACAATATTAGACGATTACAGTAAATCTTTATATGTTCCAATATTTGCTAATAATGGAGGAATTCATAATTTTTATTTTGATTCAAGTTTTGGATGGGGATCAGAATATTGGAATGTTAACGGAAAAATACAAAAAGGTGTTGCCATTCATGATTTAAATAATGATGGATATGATGATATAGTTTATGGTACAGATGATAATACCATTGAAATATGGATGAAAGGGCAAGTAGAACCTATTATTTTTGACGTTGGTGGAAAAATAAGAAGCGCACCTATTATTATTGAATTTGATGGAAATTCAAATGAATTTCTAATAATTGCTGGATCAAAGGATGATAATTTGTATGCTTTTAACCCTTTAACACAAAATCTTCAATTTGTATATGAAACACAAGGTGATGTAGAAAGCCCTTCTGTTCTTAACCATAGTTTGTATGGTACTGTTATAGTTTTTGGTTCTTCTGATGGAAATTTATATATGGTAGACACAAATGGTAATGACATCCCTGGATGGCCAAAAGATCTTGAAGGGCCAATCAAAGGAAGCCCATCTGTAGCAGATATTGATGGAAATGGAATAGCAGATATTTTTGTAGGACAATCTGAAGGTAAATTTTATGGGTTTGATGAAAATGGAAATGTATTAAATAGTTTCCCTATGACTATTGAATTTCCTTTTACAGTTTCATCTACAATTGCAGATATAGATCTTGATGGAGATTTAGAAGTCTTAGTGGGCGCTAGCACAGGTCTGTACGCATATGACATTAAAAGTGAAAATGGTACCAATGTTGATTATTGGTCGATGTATAGAGGAGATTTGAAAAGATCTGGTTATTTTTTAACCTCTGACTTCCTTAGTATGAATCCAAATGATTTTCCTGAATCTTTTGACATTGTTTCTCTATACCCAAATCCATTTAATCCGATAGTAAATATTAATATTGATGTATCAAGCAATGATAACTATAATTTATCTGTATATGATCTAAAGGGAACTAAAGTTGATTTAATATTTGAAGGTTCATCACAAATTGGAAAACAATCATTTGAGTGGGATGCATCAGAATTTTCAAGTGGTGTGTATTTTATTAAATTAACATCTAATAATACCCATAAATCTCATAAAGTTATGCTAGTTAAATAATTTATATAAAGTATTTTATTATGATATTACTAAGAAAATATACATTTCAAGCAGCAAGAAAATTAACGAAGATTGATCCCAACCATATTTGTGCAAATTTGCATGGTCACACCTTTCATGTGACAATAAAAATTGAAGGTCCTATTAATAATAAAAATGATTTTGTTATGGATTTTTTTGATATAGACACAATATTTAACAAAACAGTTTTTGATAAATTAGATCATAAATATTTAAATGATATTGATGGACTGCAAAGTCCAACTACTGAAAATCTTGCAAAATGGATATGGAACACATTAATTAAGCAACTAAGCATATTAAAAGAGGTTCACGTTTTTGAAAATGACGTATATGGATGCATTTATAAGGGAGATTAATTTTAATGTATGGTAAGTTAATATTAATTAGACATGGACAGTCTGTTTACAATGAAGAAAATCGTTTTACAGGTTGGAAAGATGTTGATTTAACGCAAAAAGGTATAGATGAGGCTATTGCTTCTGCAGATTTATTAAAAAACATAACCATTGATACTGCCTACACTTCAAATTTAATGAGAGCCCAAAAAACATTAAGCCTCATTTTGGGCGAATTAAAATTAAATTTACCTATAACTAAAAATGAAGCCCTAAATGAAAGGGATTATGGAAGTTTAGTTAGCCAAAACAAATTTGAAGCTGCAGAAAAATACGGCAAAGACCAGGTTCAGATTTGGAGAAGAAGTTATGATATACCACCACCTGATGGTGAGTCTTTAAAGATGACGCTTGAAAGAACTGTGCCTTATTTTAAAGATGTTATTTTTCCTACTTTGTCTGAAAACAAGAATATTATTATTTCTGCTCATGGAAATAGTATCAGATCAATTGTAATGCATTTACTATCTATTACACAGGAGGATATTTTAAAAACTGAAATTGGTTGGTGTGAACCATGGATTTTTGAATTTGATGATATGGGTCAAGTTATAGATATGTGTATACATACAGATCCAGATAGAAAAAGTGATAGTCATTTACCAGAAAAATATTATGTCAAAAAATAAATATTCAGTCTTATCATTTAGTGGAGGTATGGACTCAACTTCTTTGTTGCTAAATTTGTTAAGTAAAAATCATACCGTACATGCAATATCATTTAAATATGGGCAAAAACATGGTGTAGAGGTAAAACTTGCTCAAAATAATGTTTCTTATTTAAAAAATAACGGCTTTAAAGATAAAATTATTCACAAAATATTCGATATATCTAATATTTTGTCAAATTTTAATTCTTCTTTAATTGATGTGAATCAAGAAGTTCCAGAAGGTTTTTATGAATCTGAATCTATGAAAAGTACTTTTGTTCCTAATAGAAATGCAATTTTCTTTTCATTAATATATGGTTATGCTTTATCTATTTCTAAAAATTATGATGAAAATGTATTTATATCATTAGGGGCTCATTCAGGAGATCATGCAATTTATCCAGATTGTAGATTAGAATTTTTTGAAAGTTTATTCAAGTCTTTGAAATTAGGAAATTGGGATTCAGAAAAAATCAAACTTAATATTCCTTTTATAAATTTTGACAAGAAAGATATTTTAAAAGATGCTGAGAAATCTATTAATAAGCTGCATTTAGATTTTGATACTATTTTTAAAAATACTATAACATCTTATTCCCCTAATGAAAATGGAATATCGAGCGGAAAAACAGGTTCTGATATAGAGAGAATTTTGGCCTTTCATAGTATAAATAAAATTGATCCAATAAAATATCAAGATTCATGGAAAAATGTACTTGAAAATGCTTTAAAAGTAGAACAAGAGTATGTCAATGTCTAGCTTATTTACTAAGATAATTAATAAAGAAATTCCTGCAGAAATNATTTATGAAGATAATGATATTCTTGCTTTTAATGATATAAATCCCCAAGCACCTGTTCATGTTCTTATCATTCCAAAAAAAGAAATAAAAACTATTAATGATATAGAAGTAGAAGATAAAGAAATTCTGGGCAAAATATTTTTAGTTGCAAAAAAAATTGCAAAAAAGTTAAATATAGATAAAACAGGATATCGAACAGTTTTTAACTGTAANGAGGATGGTGGTCAAAGTGTTTATCATATACATTTACATCTTTTGGGTGGAAGAAAACTAAATTGGCCTCCAGGATAATTAATTATGGATTTTGATTTTAAGAATATAGAAAAAAAATGGCAAAAATTTTGGGAGGAAAACTCATCTCTTAAGCTNGATGATACTCAGAAAAAATTTTATTGTCTAACAATGTTTAGTTATCCTTCCGGAAGTAATCTTCATGTTGGTCATTGGTATAATTATGGACCTACAGATACATATGCTAGATTTATGAAAATGAATGGTTACAATGTTTTTCAACCTCAAGGNTTTGATTCTTTTGGTTTACCAGCAGAAAATTATGCAATTAAACATGGAATACATCCAAGAGAAAGCACCAATACAAATATTTCAACCATGAAAAAACAATTAAAATCCATAGGTGGAATGTTTGATTGGTCTTGTGAAATTAGAACCTCAGATGAAACNTATTATAAATGGAATCAGTGGATTTTTTCTAAATTATATGGTTCAGGTTTAGCCTATCAAAAAGAAGCATTGGTAAATTGGGACCCAATAGATCAAACTGTCTTGGCCAATGAACAGGTTTTAGCTGACGGTACCTCTGAAAGATCAGGAGGAAAAGTTATCCAAAAACCATTAAAACAGTGGTTTTTCAAAATCACAGATTATGCAGATGAATTATTAGANTTTGATGGATTAAATTGGCCAAAAAAAACCATCACTATGCAAAAAAATTGGATAGGAAAGAGTGTGGGGGCTTCAGTTTACTTTGATATCGATAAATTTGATGAAAAAATTGAAGTTTTTACAACCAGACCAGATACATTGTTTGGTGCAACTTATTTAGTGCTTTCACCAGAACATGAATTAACAAAAAAAATATCAACAAATAAATCTGAAATTTTACGTTATATTGAAGATTCATCATCTAAAAATGACATTCAAAGATTGGACTTAACAAAAGATAAAACAGGTGTATTCACAGGTTCATATGCAATCAATCCTGTAAACAATAAAAAGATTCCAATTTGGATAGCTGATTATGTGCTCGTATCATACGGTACAGGAGCAATAATGGCTGTTCCAGGTCATGACGAACGAGATTTTGAGTTTGCTAAAAAATATAAAATTCATATTGAGATGGTTGTTTCAAAGTCTGAAAATTTAGAAGTTTGTGATGAACCTCTATTTGAAGACGGTTATTGTGTGAATTCNGAATTTCTTAATGGNTTAACAACNAACCAAGCAAAAAGTAAAATAATAACTTGGCTTGAAGAAAANAGTTATGGAAAAAAAGAGGTTAATTTCAGACTTAGAGATTGGCTAATATCTAGACAAAGATATTGGGGNACACCAATACCAATTGTATACGATCCGGAAGGNAANCCTCATCTAGTNCCAGAGAANCATTTACCTTGGGTNNTGCCAGATGATGTGGANTATAAACCNAAAGGAACNTCNCCTTTAGGTTCATCAAAAGAATTAGTTGAAAGAACTGAGAAAATTTTTGGTAAAGGCTGGAAGCCTGAAATTGATACTATGGATACGTTTGTATGTTCTTCATGGTATTATTTACGTTATTTAGATTCTAAGAATGAAAATAAGGCTTTTTCAGAAAAAATATTAGATTGGATGCCAGTTGATTGCTATGTAGGAGGTGCAGAGCACGCTACTATGCATTTACTTTATGCAAGATTCATAACAAAAGCATTAAGAGATTTAAAGTTAGTAAATTTTGATGAGCCTTTTAAAAAATTATACCATCAGGGAACAATAACAAAAGATGGTGCAAAAATGTCAAAATCNAAAGGTAATACAGTTGCTCCTGATGAATTTATNGACAAATATGGATCAGATACATTTAGAATATATTTAATGTTTATGGGCCCNTATGATGAGGGAGGGGATTGGAACGATAAAGGTATTAAAGGCATTTATAGATTCCTCAATAAGATTTGGAAATT
>PARL01000025.1 GCA_002711465.1 Fidelibacterota bacterium
CAGCACAGTCGCCACCATCATTATTATAACATGTTAGGTCACAACCAAATGCTTGGTCTTCACAATCTTCAAAACCGTCACCGATCCAAGATTCTGGACAGCAGTCGCCGTCACCTGAACAGTCTTCTACAGTACCTGCTGGACAGTCACCACCAGTAGTTGTACCACCAGTTGTTGTGCCACCACCAAGACATTCTGTAGAGCCGTTAATACATGTTAAACCATCAGCGTTATTTTCGCCGTTATAGCCTAAATCATCATGGTATCCAGCACCAGGAGTATATATATCATCTCCTTCTGTATCCCAATGATAAATTGTTGCATAGTTATCAAACTGGAAGTATAGATCGCTAGCAAATTCTGCATCACCTGGACAAAGGCCGTCTCCCATTGGAAGTGCACCAGTACCAGCCATCCATGTACCTGCATAACCAGCTAGGTCAGCTGTACCATTAGCGCAGAAGTTGATTGAACCTGACCCTGGAGAACCAGTACAGTACCAATCAAATGTCATGTCTGTAGTCCAGATAACTTCATCACAAGCAGCACCACCAGTAGTAGTAGTTGTACCACCACCAGCACAGTCGCCGCCATCGTTATCATAACATGTTAGATCACAACCAAATGCTTGGTCTTCACAATCTTCAAAACCGTCACCAATCCAAGATTCTGGACAACAGTCGCCGTCACCAGAGCAATCAGCAATTGTACCATCTGGACAATCAGGTCTTCCTTCATTTTGAATAACATGACCTTCTCTATCATTAATAGCAAATGGAGCGTTAGTTTTATTTAAATTAAATACAACACCTTCTTTTGTAGATGTCATTCTAATTACTTCGCCTTCTTTAGCATTTAATGAACCACCGTTAATTCCTAGAGCAGATGAGCGCTCAGAAGCAGTAATAACCTCTCCAACTTTTTCAGTTCTTAGGTCACTTTGCTTGATAACAGCAGAAGCGTCTTTCATAGTTGTTATTTCCGTTGGAGTAGCAATTAAACCCGTAATAAATAGAGTTGTAACAACTAAACCAAGGAAACGAAATTTACAAGAATTCATTGTTTCCTCCTTCATCTTGATATTTCAGTTACTTGTTAGTTACTTATTAGTAATTTTCCGAGAATACTTAATATAATGTAAACAAAAGTCTAATAAGTTGCTAATATTTTTTTTGAAGACTTACAATCTGTTACACAAATCACATTAAATTTTTTATTAAAAGATATTATACGGATAGATGATATTATATCGTTAAAGTTGAACTTCTTCGTTTAATTTTAAATTAAATTTTTTCTTAAGATATGAAGAAGTTAAATAAAATANAGGTGTATCGATAAATGCACATAACATTTTNAAAGTCCANCCATCAATTATNGCCTGAATTATTGTACCAGNACTCCATTGACCAACAAAAAGAACACAAATTACTAGCGTTGTATCAACAAGTTGAGAACCAACTGTCGATGCATTGTTTCGTAACCATAGATGTTTACCTTTTGTTAAATTTTTCCAAAAATGAAATAATTTTACATCTAAAAATTGTGCAGTTAAATATGCAATCATTGATGCTGCCATAACTCTCCATGCATTTCTAAACACAGTATTATAAGTTTCATTTGTTACTGGTGATGAATCTAAAGCATTAGGTTGACTTCCAAGCCAAAGGAAGAATAACACCATCATTGATGCAAAAAAACCAGACATTACAACTCTATTTGTCATTTTTCTACCATAAATCTCAGATAATATATCAGTAATTAGAAATGTTATGGGGTATGGTAATATACCTGCTGAAACTATAAAAGTTTTAAATCCTAAATCAATTGTAACAAATTTATTTGCGATTAAATTACAAGTTACAAGGGCAGCAATAAATAAAGAGGTTAAAATGATAAATAAACCTAACTCTGAGTTTCTATTTTCTTGGGACATAATTATTTTGATTTTTAGTTTTTGTTAAGTACTTTTATATTAATATATTCAACGCTCAATATTACGATATTATATATATGAAAAAAAATAAAATTACATTTTGGGGTGTTAGAGGTTCATTTGCCACTCCTGATTTAAATAAGATGAATTTTGGTGGTGATACATCATGTGTATCATTAGAAACAGATAACCAAATTATGATTTTGGATATGGGTACAGGCGCAAGAAATCTTGGGCGTTATATTATTTCTAATCCAAATTCTCCAAAGATATTAAATATTTTTTTAAGTCATTACCACTGGGATCATATGCTTGGATTTCTATCCTTTGCACCTTTGTTTTCAAACGAATATGAAATAAATATCTATGGTAAAAAAGATAGGTTACAATTAAAAGATATTATCAATCATATGTTAGATCCTATTTTTTGGCCCGCTTCATATGATCATTTTAATGCAAAATTAAACTTTCATACAATTGATGATAAAATCATTTTATCAGAAAATTTAGTGGTCGAATCTCAAATTCACAATCATCCAAATGATGCATTTAGTTATAATATATTATTTGATAATAAAAAAGTTACTTATATAACAGATTGTGAATATATATCAGGAGAAATAAATAAAAAATTAGTAGACTTTACTAAAAATACGGATCTACTTATACATGATTCACATTTCACAAAAGAGGACTTGCCAGACCATAAAGGTTGGGGTCATAGTAGTTGGAATCAGGCAATTGAAATGGCGCAAATAAGCAATGCCAAACAACTAGCATTGTATCATTATAACCCTGATTATGATGATAAAAAAATCAACTTGATTGAAAAGCATGCTCAAAAAATATTCAAACAAACTATAGCCCCAAAACAAGGGCTCGTTATTTATCTATAATTTTTACCTAAATTATAATTAAATTTCCCTCATAAATGAAAAAAATATATTGTGATATAAGTGCAACAACTCCCGTCAATGATGAAGTTATTGATTTTATGATGTCTATTCATAAAAATGCTTTCGGTAATCCATCAAGTGTACACAAATATGGTCAGGAATCTCACATTGTAATAGAAAAAGCAAGAATTGAAACTTCTAAAGCACTAAACTGTAACCAAGAGGAAATTATTTTTACCGCATCAGGGACAGAGGCAAATAACATAGCCTTAGAAGGTTTTATTGAACGTGGTGATCATATTATATCAAGCACATACGAACATCCATCTGTNATGAATGTTATTAAAAATTTAGAAAAAAAAGGTGCTTTACTTACACTTTTAAAACCAGAAAATGATGGTAAAATTAATCCAAAAAAAATTGAACGCAACATTACTAATAAAACTAAATTGGTAAGTATTATGTATGCAAACAATGAACTTGGTTCAATTAATGATATTAATGAAATTGCTAAAATAACTAAAAAAAATAATATCACTTTACATGTTGATGCTGTACAATGTGTTGGTAAGATCCCAATTGATTTGAGTGAATTAAANATTGATTTAATGAGCCTTTCTGCACATAAGTTTTATGGCCCAAAAGGTGTTGGGGCTTTATTTATTAGAAAAGGGATNGATATTAAAACTACAATAAATGGTGGTGGCCAAGAGTTAAATCTACGGCCAGGGACGGAAAATATTGCTGGAATAGCAGGTTTAGGAATGGCTATCAAACTAGCTTGTAANAACCTAAATGAAAATACAAAATACATCAATTCTTTAGAGAAATTATTTATTGAAGGATTAGAAAAGAATGATATNAAACACATTTTACATATTAAAGATAGAGTTCCTGGTGTTTTTGCATTAGGGTTCCCAAATGTTGATGGCCAATCATTATTAATTAGTTTGGATTTAAAAGGTATAGCAGTCTCTTTTGGTTCAGCATGCTCATCTGGAACAACTAAAGCATCACAAATATTATTAGATGCTGGTATTGATGAAGAAATAGCAAAAAGTACTTTGAGATTTTCTTTTGGAAAAATTCATACTAAAGATGATATTAACTATATTGTTGAACAACTATCTGGAATACTAAAAAGATTAGAAAAAAAATCATATGCATAATACTAAAAAGAGAGTGCTAGTTGCAATGTCAGGAGGAGTAGATAGTTCCGTTGCTCTAATAAAAGTTTTAGAAATGGGTTATGAGGCAATTGGGGTTACCCTAAAACTTTGGGAAAATAGAGATAAAAAAACTAATAAGGTAATCGATAGTGATTGCAATTCATTAGATGCCGTAAATGGAGCTAAAATGGTTTGTGATCGTTTGGGCATCCATCACTATACATTAAACTTTATCGATTTATTTAAAAATAAAGTTGTANAAAATTTTTCAAACGAATATTTTTCAGGAAGAACACCAAATCCTTGTGTTAGATGTAATTCCCTTGTTAAATGGGATGCATTAATAGATCAATTAGATGTTTTTGATGCTGATATGATTGCAACAGGGCATTACGCCAGAATTATCAAAGATAATAATGAATTTAAACTATGTAAAGGTCTTGATCACATAAAAGATCAGTCATACATGTTGTGGCAAATCAAAAAAGAGCATTTATCAAAAACAATTTTACCTCTTGGGGAATTAACTAAAAAAGAGGTTAGAGATATAGCTTTAGAATATAAGCTCATAAATGCTGAAAGAAGTGAGAGTATGGATTTATGTTTTGTTGTAGATGATGATTACAGAGAATTTTTATCCGAATTTGCTCCAGAAAAAATTCAAAATGTATCTAATGGAAATATACTAAATGAAGAGGGTGAAACTATTGGTGAACATAATGGATACATTAATTATACTATTGGCCAAAGAAGAGGTCTAGGGTTNTCACTTCCTGAGCCTAGGTATGTAAAAAAAATAATTCCAAATGAAAATAAAATAATCGTTTCGAAAAAAGATAAACTATTATCAACATCATGTAAAATATCAAAAATTAACTGGATGAGTAAGATTGAATTGCCTCTACAATGTAAGGTAAGAATAAGATATAATAGTAAAGGTGCAGATGCNGATATATACAAAAAAAATAATTTATTTTATTGTAATTTCAAAGAGCCGCAATTAGCTGTAACTCCAGGCCAATCAATGGTTTTTTATAATGATGAATCAATAATTGGTGGAGGCATTATTGAAGAATAAATTATCTATTGTCATACTTGCAGCCGGTAAAGGTACTCGAATGAATTCAGATTTGCCAAAAGTTTTGCATAAAGTTAAAAGTAAAAGTATGATCGAGCATGTTATTTATCAATCTGAAAATCTTAATCCTGATAAATCAATAGTTGTTGTTGGGTACAAACATGAATTAGTTAGAGAACATCTTAAAAGGATGAATTTAACTTTTGCAATGCAAGAAGTACAAAAGGGAACGGCGCATGCAGTAATGCAATGTTATGATTTACTTAAAGATTTTAATGGATGTACATTAATCCTTTCTGGTGATGTTCCACTAATAAAATCAAAAACACTTAAAGATTTATATGAAATTCATATTACAAATAATTCTAAAGCAACTGTACTNAGTGCAAAAGTAAAAAATCCTTTTGGTTATGGCAGAATTATTAGAGATGATAAAGATAATTTTAAAGCAATAATTGAAGAAAAAGATGCGAATGACAATCAAAAATCTATTAATGAGATAAATGCAGGGATATACATATTTGACAATCAAATACTTTTTAAAAATATAAATNAAATTAAAAATGATAACAATCAATCAGAATATTACTTGCCAGANATTTTGGAAATCATGATAAAACAAAATTTAAAAATTATGGTGCATCAAATTGAAGATGAAAATCAAATTAAAGGTGCTAATACAGAAAATCAATTATTGGAATTAGAAAAATATGCTAAATAGAAAAANCAATAAAAGAATAACTTCTAAAAATAAAATTTCTTTTAAATATTTTTTAAATAATTATCCTCTGATTTTACTTTTAGTTTTTTTTGTATTCATGATGTATTCTATTATTGATTATCATTATTTTGATTCAAAACCTAGGCAAGATGTCAGAGAATATAATTCTAAAAAAATTAACAAATTCAATTTACATAAATTATATAATCAAAAAAATCTTAATCATAACCAAGTTAGAATTTGGATTTTAAATAATACTAGTCAAAGGGGTCTTGCTGGAAAAATGAGAGATTGTTTTGAAAAAGGTTATACAATAGTTGATAAAAAAATAAAGGGCGACTANACAATNTACAAACAAGATAATTTTGTAAAAGAAGATCGATACGATTTAGGTAAAATCAATTCAGATGAAACAAAAGTTTTCGTACATGTTAATATTGACGAAAATCCTATTTTCAAAACACATATACAAGAATTTTTAAACTTTACAGGGTTCGATGAGAATATGTTAGAATACGAATTTTCAAATAAACTATTTGAACAAAGAGATATAACGATAATTTTAGGAGATGATTGGAACAATGACAATAAATTAATTTATTGCAATGATCCAATTAATTAATAATGGAAAATAAACAAATTAATAGCATGGTTGATGAAATTATTGATCTAATGCAAGATAAAAAAGTTAAAGATATAACAGTTTTAGATGTTAAAAAATTAACCTCATTGACAGATTATTTTATATTATGCACATCAGAATCTACACCGCAAACAAGAGCGGTAATGGACCACATTTATAAAAATATGAGAGAACAAGGATACAGACCAAATAATCTTGAAGATACAAAATCATTAGAATGGGTTGCCATGGATTATTTTAACATAGTTATACATATTTTTAATGAAGATACTAGAAATTATTATCAATTTGAACGATTATGGGGTGATGCAAAAATAAGGAAAATTGATGAATAATATTTTTGAAAAACATTTAAGTGAAATTTTAAAAGATTTAAATTATAATCATATTGATATTATTGTGCAAATTCCAAAAAATGTTGANCATGGAGATTTATCTTCTCCAGTTGCTATGGTTTTAGGTAAAAAAGAGGGTATTAATCCTTTAGATTTAGCNAATCAAATTATAACATTGTTAAAGGAAAAATTTTCGGATTACTATTTTGAAATATTTGTTGCAGGCCCAGGTTTCATTAATGTAAAACTAAATAAAAATATAGTGCTGAATCAAATCAAAGAAATTTTTAAAAAAAATCGAGGGTTCGGCAAAAATATTTTAGGCAAAGGCAAAATAGCACTTGTTGAATTTGTTAGCGCAAACCCTACAGGACCACTTACAGTTGCTCATGGCAGAGGTGCAATCGTAGGTGATACTATTTCAAGAATTTTGGAATGGAATGGATATAAAGTTGATAGGGAATACTATTTTAATAATGCTGGAAGGCAAATGCGTAAACTGGGAGAATCAGTAAAGGCTAAATATCTAATTAATAATGGTATTGATACTAAGTTTCCAGAGGATGGATATTTAGGTAACTATATAAATGAAATAGCAATATCATTTGAAAATAAATTCGGTAAAAAATATATAGAAGAAGAAAATATAGAAGTATTTAAAAATTTTGCAGAAAAAGAAATTTTTGAAGATATAAAAAATACATTAAAAATTTTAAAAATTAAATTTGATTATTTTTTTAATGAAGATGATTTATATAAAGATAAAAGTATAGATAAAACTTTATCTGATTTAAGTGCACGAAAACTTATATATGAAAAAGATAATGCAACCTGGTTTGCCGGAACAAAAGTTAATAGACCTGTTGATAGAGTTTTAGTTAAAAGTACTGGCGAACCAACATATAGATTGCCAGATATGGCCTACCATAGAACAAAGTTTGAAAGAAATTATGATAAAATTATTGATATTTTTGGTGCAGATCATATGGATGCATACCCTGATGTTATAGAAGCAATGAACCAACTTGGTTATGATATAAATAAAATAAAAGTTCTAATACATCAATTTGTGACTATAACGGAAAATAATAAGCCTATAAAAATGTCAACAAGAAAGGCAAACTTTACAACTCTTCATGAACTTTGCGAAGAAGTAGGATCTGATGTTGTGAGGTATTTTTTTATTATGAGAAATATCAATACCCATTTAAATTTTGAATTGAAAATTGCCAAAGAACAATCAGATGTTAATCCAATATTTTATCTTCAATATGCTCATGCCAGAATCTGTACTATGATTAGAAAAGCTGAAGATTTAAATTTAAATATATCTAATGATAGAAATCTAAATTTGCTTTGCGAGCCAATGGAAAATGATTTAATGAATTCTATGATAAATTTTGAAAATATAATAAAGAAGTCATATGAGAAATTAGATCCACAAATCATTTCTAATTATCTTGAAGAACTAGCTTCCAAATTCCATAAGTATTATTCAAAACATAAAGTTATTTGTGATAATAAGGATTTATCTGAATCTAGATTATTTTTGATAAACAATCTTCGAATAGTATTACGAAATGGTTTAAACGTTTTAGGAATTGAAGAAAAAGAAAGGATGTAAATGGTAAATATTGAATTTTTCATACTTTGCTTTTCATCTCTTTTTGCTCTTATAAATCCAATTGGAAATATACCTATTTTTATTACTTTAACTGAAAACTATACACAATTGGAGAGAAATAAAATTGCTCTAAAGGCTGTAATCTTTTCATTTTTGGTATTGTTAATTTTTGCTATGATTGGTGAATTGATTTTTTCTTTTTACGGTATCACAATACATGCTTTTAGAATAGCAGGTGGTATACTTTTATTTAAAATAAGTTTGGATATGGTTGAATCTAAAAGGTCTAGGACTAGAACAACACCATCAGAAATAGAAGAAGCTGAAGAAAAAGATGAAATTGCTTTTACGCCTATTGGAATACCATTAATTGCAGGTCCAGGTTCAATAGCATCAATCATGATATTATCATCTGAAACTAATAACTATGGTGAAAATATTTTATTATATAAATTTTATTTATTTAGTGCGCTAGTATTTGTGCTCATTTTAACTTTTTTAACATTTAAAGTCTCAAAATTTTTATCAAAATATTTTGGCAAGTCAGGATTAAGAATTATGCAAAGGATTATGGGATTGATACTCATGGTTATATCCATTGAATTTATTTTAAAAGGATTACATGATACCATAATTAATTGGAGTTTGTAATGTTAAATAAATTTTATTCTATTTTCTTCAAAGTTGATTCAAGAGCATTAGGTCTTTATAGAATTTTGCTTGGATGGTTATGCTTTTGGGATATATTCAGAAGATGGGATTTTATTAATATTTTTTATACTGACTTAGGTATTAAAACCCAATATGCAAAAAATTCATCGTTTTCAATTTTTAATTTTTTTGGAAACGATCCAGTATTAGTGTATTTAATATTTATCATTGGAATTATATTTTCAATTTTTCTAATGATTGGTTTTAATACAAAACTTTCGCATTCAATTGTAACGTTAATAATTATTAGCATTCATGTCTCTGTAACAAAAGTAGGTAATTCAGGTGATATGTTTATGAATTGTATTTTGATATGGACATTATTTCTTCCGTTAGGAAAATCAATTAGTGTTGATTCGTTAATTAATTCATTGAAAAGTTGTAAAGAAAATAATTTAAAAGAATTAAATGATAAAAGTTTTGGAATCACCAAACCAAAACAAATTTTTTCTTTAGCCTATTTTGCCATGTTATTTCAACTTTGTGCAATATATTTTTTTACTGCTCTTGATAAACATGGTTATGACTGGACGGAAGGTACAGCCTTTTATAAAATGCTACAATTAGATGGATTTATTACTTCATTTGGTTATCAAATTAGAGATTTTATAACTTTACCTATTTCTAAATTTTTTACTTATTCAGCATTATATCTAGAATTTGCAGTTCCATTATTATTATTTTTTCCTTTTTATAACTACATAATAAGATTCATTGCATTATTAATGCTTACAATTTTTCATTTATCAATAAGACTAACAATGAATGTTGGATTATTTTCTCAAGTAATGATTACTACATTTCCTTTGTTAATTAATAAAAAAATATTTGAGAAAATTAAATATTATGTACAAAATAAACAGTCCCAAAATAAATTTATATTATACTATGATTCGGATTGTGGCTTTTGTCACTACACAGTAAGGATAATTAAAAGATTAGATATATACAATTTTATTACTTTTGACCATGGATATTCTGAAAATAAAATAAAACCAAAAAATTTTGATAATCTATCTGATAAAACAGCAATGCTTTATGAAGTAAATTCTGAAAAATTATGGATTCGTCATCAAGCTTTTGGTAAAATAATTTCATTATTACCTTTTGGAAAAATTTTTTCCTGGATATTTTTCATTCCCTATGTTTCTGAAATTTTTGGGAAAGTGTATGATCAAATAGCGAAAAATAGAACTAAGATTAGTGTATTTTTTGGATTGCCAGCTTGTAATTTGCCTAACCTTGAAAAATCTATTGATGAAGTGAAAATTGATAAGTTAACATTTTATGAGAAAATAAAACTAGAACTTAGAAATATTACAAAAATTTCTTCTCCAATTATCTTAATTATCATGTTAAGTGCAGCAATAAATTCTGTTCTTATAGAAAATCCAGGAGTTCAATCTTTTTTAGTTAGAAATAATTATGTTGAAAAAAACATCAAATCTAAATCTAAAAAACAAACCCTTTCTAAATCTGGTAATTATTTTAATTGGGATAATAAAAAAATGCTACAAAAAATATCTAGATATCCTAGAATGATTCAAATGTGGAAAATGTTTTCACCAAATGTTTTATCAAAAGATAATTTGATAATTGTTGAAGCATTTCTAAATGACGGAAGTACCATTAATCCATTTACAGGTAAAAAACCTATTTTAGATGATACTGATTTTAATTTAATAATGAAAAATAAAAGTCAGTTATGGAGAAAATATTTTGAAAATTTTAGAAGATTTGATGCAAGCTATAGTGGTGAAAATACATTCAAAAACTGGATTTTAAATTCTGAAAACACATATTTCGATAAAAAATTAGATTACTCAAAATTAGATTCTATTAAAATATGGAAAATTAGTCAAAATTCACCAAGCATAGTATTAGATAAAAATGGAATATTCAAAGAAATTAGATANCCAAACAAAGTCAAAAAAGATTGTCTTTCATGTGAAAAAGTTTATAAAAATAACTNTAGAACAAAACAAGGTAGTTTACCTAAANCACAAAATAAATCTAAAAGTTCTANTTCAACAAAAAAGGAAAGACTTCCACAAAATTTAGAAGAATATATGTTGAGAGTAAAAAAGAAAAATAAAAATTAAAGTTTTTTAATTGAATTATCTATATCATTAATTAAATCATCAATATCTTCAATTCCTACTGATAGTCTTACTAATCCCTCTGTAATACCAAGATTANNTCTAATCTTTTTAGGTATTGAAGCATGCGTCATAGATGCCGGATGACATACCAAACTTTCAACTCCACCTAAACTTTCGGCTAAAGTAAATATCTGAAGATTTTTTACAAATTTTCTAGCATTTTTTTTAGAACCTAAATCAATACTAATCATGCCACCATATACTATTACACCTTTTGGATTTAACTGCTGTTTTTTTGCTATTTTATGATTTGGATGATTGGTTAGTCCTGGGTAATAAATAGCGGATATTTTTTTACTTTTAATTAAGTGTTTTGCAATTTTATCAGCATTAAAATTATGTCTATCCATTCTAACATGAAGGGTTTTTAGAGATCTTTGAACAATCCAACAATCAAAAGGAGATGGTACTGATCCAACTGACATTTGAATAAATTTAAGTTTCTCAAGAAGCGTATTATTATTAGATACTAAGATTCCACCAATAACGTCACTGTGTCCATTTAAATATTTTGTTATGCTATGCATAACAATATCAGCACCTAACTCAATTGGACGTTGATTATATGGAGACATAAATGTATTATCTACAACTAATATACATTTATTTTTTTTTGCAATTTTTGAAATAGCCCTTATATCACATATTTCCATCATAGGATTTGTTGGTGTTTCAATATATATCATTTTAGTTTTTTTACATATTGTATCTTCAAGCTGATTTAAGTTTGTTGTATCAATCCAATGTGATTTAATAGAGAAGTTTTTGTAAATTTTCTCCATTATTCTATAAGTTCCACCATAAACATTTCTTGTGAAAATCACTTCATCACCAGATGACAATAAATGAATTACTGCAGATATTGCTCCCATACCTGAACTAAATGCGACTGCTCCAATTCCTTTTTCTAGAGAAGCTATATTTTGNTCAAGNTTAGTTCTTGTTGGATTTCCAGCTCTTGAATAATCATATTCATATTCACCAAATTCTTCTTGTTTAAAAGTTGATGTTAAATAGATTGGGAGTGAAACCGCTCCAAATATTTTTTCTGGTTTCTGTCCTACATGTATTGCTTTAGTATTAAAATTTTTATTTTTTTTACTCAATTATACTCCAACCTTGATTTAATAAATTTTCTGCTTTTTTGAATTTAATTTCTTTTGTTTCAGAGCCATTAGAAATTTTTATTTTATCATTTCTACCGTATTTTTTTGAAGAACTAACTTTAATTTTTCCAGTTTGAGTAATTGGTTTAACAGCTGGGTTGTTTTGCATGTTTGGTATGCCTGAAATTTTATTATGGGACATTTGTATATTTTTTGGAATACTACTGTCAATNATAATTTTTGATTCATCAACTTTNGTTAAATTGGATCTAAACAATGTTTTTAAAATTTCCTTATTGATTGAAAACATCATCTCTTCAAATAAAATGTATCCTTCTTTCTTATATTCAATTAATGGATTCTTTTGACCATAAGCTCTTAAATTAATTCCCTCTCTCATCTGATCCATAGCATTTAAATGTTCTTTCCACTTTTTATCTATTTCTCTTAAAGATATAAATTTTATAAAATGATTAAATATTTTTTCACCTACATCATTTTTCTTATAATCAATAACGTCATTCATAGTTTTTGAAACAATATCTTTTAATGATTCTACTGAATTGATNTTCTCTAGTTGATCACTAATATCAATTGATACGGTTTCTAAGAGTTCACTATTAAAAGAACCTGTATCCATATTATTTATAGAGTTACCGCTAGTAAAGTTTGAAATAATATCATCAATGAATTCATCTATTATTTGATTAATCTCATCAATTATTTCATCATCAGATAAAAAATAATTTCTTCTTCCATATATAATTTCTCTTTGACGATTCATTACCATATCATATTCAAGAACATGTTTTCTAATACTAAAATTTCTAGTCTCTAACTTTTGTTGAGCTCTCTGAACGGACTTTGTTACCATTGAATGTGTAATAACTTCACCTTCTTCAATTCCTAATTTATCCATTACATTAGCAATTCTATCTGAACCAAATATTCTCATCAAATCATCTTCTAAACTTAAATAAAAAATAGATTCTCCNGCATCACCTTGTCTTCCAGACCTACCTCTCAACTGTAGGTCAATTCTTCTTGATTCATGTCTTCCTGTTCCAAGAATGAAAAGTCCGCCTAAATCTTTTACTCCATCACCAAGTTTAATATCAGTNCCTCTNCCTGCCATATTTGTAGAGATAGTTATTGCACTTTTTTGACCAGCTCTNGATACAATATCCGCTTCTCTTTGATGTTGTTTGGCATTTAATACATTATGTGATANTTTNGCAATTTTTAACATTTTTGATAAAATTTCAGATTCTTCAACAGAAGTTGTTCCAACTAAAACAGGTTGACCCTTTTCGCATAATGCTCTAACTTTTTTAACAACAGCATCATACTTTTCTTTTTTTGATCTAAAGATATAATCATCATGATCTTGTCTTTGAATAGGAACATTTGTTGGTATTTCAACTACATCTAGTTTATATATTTCCATAAATTCTTGCGCTTCTGTCATCGCTGTACCTGTCATACCTGATAATTTATTATACATTCTAAAATAATTTTGAATTGTAATTGTGGCATGAGTTTGACTTTCTCTACCTACCACAACGTTTTCTTTTATCTCTATTGCCTCATGTAAACCATCAGAATATCTTCTACCATGCAATACTCTTCCTGTATGTTCATCTACTATTTGAACTTTTCCATTTTGAACAATGTATTCTATATCTTTTTCATANAGACAAAATGCTTGTAAAAGTTTATTTATGATATGAATTCTTTCACTTCTTTCTCCGTGTAATTGTTGAGCATCTTGCTTCTTTTTTAAAATTTCNTGATTAGTAATACCTTTTGTTTTTTCTATTTCATAATAAACATCACCCAAGTCAGGAATGACAAAAAATTCAGGATTAGTAGATGATAAATATTGTCTACCCATCTCTGATAGNTCAGTAACTCTTGAATTTTCATCAATTACAAAATATAACTGCTCTTCAATTTCAGAAATTTTCTTTTCTCTNATGTANTCACTTTCTGTATCATGAACTAATCTTTTAATACCTGTCTCTTGATATAGGTTCATTAATTTCTTATTTTTTGGAGCACCCTTTGAAGCAATTAAAAGTTTAATACCTGCGGTTGCTTTATCAGTCATAAGTAATTCTTCACACTCAATAACCAAATCATTTACCATTTTATTTTGTGTTCTTACTAGAGACTCAATTTTATTTCTCCATGTGCTATATTCTGGATTGATTGGAGCATCTACTGAACCAGATATTATAAGAGGTGTCCTGGCCTCATCAACTAATACTGAATCAACTTCATCTACTATNGCATAATAATGATTTCTTTGAACTTTTTGTTCAATTGATGATACCATATTATCTCTCAAATAATCAAAACCGAACTGACTATTTGTTCCATAAGTAATATCCATCTCATAAGCTTCTTTTCTTAGGTTAGGAGGCATTCTGTCCAATAAGCAACCTACTGATAATCCTAAGAAATTATATAATAAGCCCATCCATTCACTATCTCTTTGAGCAAGATAATCATTGACAGTAACAACATGAACTCCTCTATTTGTAATCGCATTTAAGACAATAGGAAGTGTAGAAACCAAAGTTTTNCCTTCACCTGTTTTCATCTCTGAAATTTTACCTTGGTGCAATACAATACCACCAATTAATTGAACATCATAATGAACCATATTCCATGTCATTTCGGTTTCCATTACCTTAAAATTAGTTCCAGCCAATCTTCTTGAAACATCTTTAACAATTGCAAAAACCTTAACCATATTTTCATCTAAAAAGTCTTTTTCAAGTTGAATGATATTTTTTTCAANATCAGATGAGTTTTTACTATTTTCTTTTAGTTCTATATTTTTTTTCTCTACTAAATCACTTAAATCCGCTTTAATTTTATTAAATCTATCCTTTATTTCTTGATCAGTTAAATGATTTAGTGTTTCAAATTCTTTATTTATATCTTCAATAATTGGAGATATTTTTTTCAAATCTTTATCAGATTTTTTACCAAATACTTTTGTGATAACTTTATTAAATAGTGACATATTATATTTTTATTTCATCATTAATTAAATCATTATAAATAGAATCAAGAACTCCATTTATAAACTTACTACTTTCATTATTTCCATATATTTTTGCTATTTCAACACCTTCCACTATTGATACTTTATGAGGTATATCGTCAAAAAATAGCATTTCTGTTAATGCTAATCTTAGAATTAATTTGTCAATTAAAGCTATTCTTTTTAAATCCCAATTTTTTAATTTCTTAATTATCAATTCATCAATTTCCTCAGATTTATTAATTGTAGATTTAATTAATCGATAAGAATACTCTATAATATTTTCATTTAATACAGATTCATTATTTTCTATTATTGAACCATTCATGTAAAAATTATCTGTTATTTCTTGATCCTTTAATAATAATTTCATGTGATTTATTATTTCATTTGGATGTGTTTGAGACATTGTCCAAGCATAATATATTTGCAAGGATAAAGATCTAGAAACTCTTTTTTCAATTCTGTTCATTTAATAAAATTTTTAACTAGTCATTTCTTAAATTAAATGTTTTTTTGTAAGGAAGGTAGAAAGATTTTAAAGTGGCAATTTTCTTAATTCTATCTTCAGCTTGTAAAGTCGCAGCTTGAGTAGTTGTAATAGACTCTTTTTTTGATCTTTTAAATATTCCTGATAATGTGTCATAAATCTTTTCAGCTTGATTAAATGCTTTTTCTTTATCATAACCTTCTAATTCATTTGCAACATTGATAAGACCTCCAGCATTTATAACATAATCAGGTGCATATAAAATATTTCTTTTTACGAGTGATTCACTATCTGATTTTGAGTTTTCTAAAACATTATTAGCAGCTCCAGCTATAATTTCACAATTTAGCAATGGAATTGTATTCTTATTAACTGTAGCACCCAAGGCACATGGAGCATAAATATCTACTTCTTGATTTAATATTTCATCTTTATCTACTGGTGTACAACCATATTTGCTTACAATTTCATCAATTCTTTTATTATCTATATCAGTTACATATATCTGCATACCATCTTTAGATAGATAATCAACTAAATGAGTACCTACATGACCAAGACCTTGAACAGAAATTTTTAGTCCCTCTAATGAATCTCTATTAAATCTTTCTTTTACACTAGCTTTTATGCCCATATATACTCCAAATGCTGTTACAGGTGAAGGGTCACCACTTCCACCTAAAGATTTAGATATTCCTGTTACATTATTTGTTTCAATTTTAACATTTTCCATATCGTGAATGTTTGTGCCAACATCTTCTGCTGTAATGTATCTTCCTCCTAATCCTTCAACAAATCTGCCAAATGATCTAAATAATTTTTCAGTTTTATCCTTTTTAGCATCTCCAATTATTACAGCTTTACCTCCACCAAGATTTAATCCCGCTATGGAAGCTTTATAAGTCATACCCTTAGATAAACGTAAAACATCAATAATTGCTTCTTCTTCTGTTTTGTAATTCCACATTCTACATCCACCAAGTGCTGGTCCAAGTGTTGTATTATGAATTGCAACGACACCTTTCAAACCTGATTCGGGATCATTAAAAAAAGCAATTTGCTCATGACCTCTAGATAATAATTCTTCAAATAACTTCATTTTTTTCTCCAGTAATTATAGTAAAGAGCGTGCAATTACAACTCTTTGAATTTCTGAGGTCCCCTCATAAATTTGTGTTATTTTTGCATCTCTCATTAATCTTTCTACACCTGTTTCTTTTATATATCCATATCCACCATGAATTTGAACGCATTGTGTTGAAGCTTTCATAGCTACTTCAGAAGCATAAACTTTAGCCATTGAAGCTAGTACACCAAAATCTTTGTGATTATCTTTTGCCCATGCAGCTTTCCAAATAAGTAATCTTGCTGATTCAATTTCCATTGCCATATCAGCTAATTTAAATTGTATACCCTGATTAGATGCGATTGGTTTTCCAAATTGATGTCTATCTTTTGAATATGAAATTGAATGATTAAGCGAAGCAACGGCAATTCCCAAAGCCTGAGCTGCAATACCTATTCTACCTCCGTCAAGTGTTGCCAGCGCTATTTTGAAACCTTCGCCTTCATTTCCAATCAAATTTTCTTTTGGAACTTTTACATTATCAAAATAAAGTTCACAGGTATCTGATGATCTGATTCCTAATTTTTCTTCAGGCTTTCCGCATTCAAATCCTTCAAAAGATTTTTCTACAATGAAACAAGATATACCTTTATGACCAACTTCTTTTTCAGTCATTGCAAAAACAAGAACTAAATCTGAATGAATACCATTTGTTACCCAATTCTTAGTGCCATTCAAAACATAAAAATCATCTTTTTTAATAGCAGTTGTATTCATATTAGAAGCATCTGATCCTGATTGAGGTTCAGATAATGAAAACGCTCCTAGTTTTTCACCTGTAGTTAGTTTGGTTAAATATTTTTCCTTTTGGAAATCATTACCAAAATGCTCAATCAAATAACAAACTAAAGAATTATTTACAGACATAATAACAGCAGCAGAAGCATCGACCGCTGAAATTTCTTCCATAGCAATTGCATATGAAATAGTATCCATACCTCCTCCATTAAATTTATTGCTGGCCATTATTCCCATAAAACCTAATTCACCCATTTTTTTTATCTGATCTAGGGGCCATATTTTTTTATCATCACGTTCTATTGCACCAGATAATAACTCATTTTTTGCAAATTCTTTTGCTGTTTTTTTGATGAGCAATTGCTCTTCAGATAAATCAAAATTAATCATAAGTATAAAATCCTCTTCCTGTTTTCTTTCCTAATAAACCACTACTAACCATTGATTTTAGCAAAGTACATGGTCTGTACTTCGAATCATTAAAACCATTCCATAATACTTCCATAATATCTAGACATACATCTAATCCAATGAAATCTGCTAATTGCAAAGGTCCCATTGGATGAGACATGCCAAGTTTCATAATTCCATCAATTGATTCTTTAGTAGCAACATTTTGCTCTAAACAAAAAATTGCCTCATTAATCATTGGCATTAAAATTCTATTTGAAACAAAGCCTGGATAATCATTACACTGGATAGGTATTTTTTTCATTGACTCTGAAATCTCAATTATTTTTCTTGTTGTATCTTTTGAAGTATGAATTGTATTTATAACTTCAATTAATTTCATTATTGGCACTGGATTCATAAAGTGCATCCCAATAAATTTAGTTGGTCTACTAGTTTTGTTTCCTAATTCAGAAATTGAAATGGATGAAGTATTGCTAGCAAATATAGTTTTTGAATTACAAATTTTATCTAACTTTTTAAATATTGAAACTTTTAATTCAAATTTTTCTGGTACAGCTTCTATAACTAAATCACAATTTTTACAATTTTCAAAATCAGTAGTCATATTCAATTTATTTAAAGTATTTTTTTTATCAATTTCAGATATCACTTTTTTATTTATTTGTCTATCTAAATTAAAATTTATATTCTGTAAAGCTTTATTAAGTTGATTTTTATCAATGTCAACTAATGTAGTATGAAATCCAGACTGTGCAGAAACATGAGCTATTCCATTTCCCATAGTTCCTGAACCAATAATTGCTATTTTAAATTTATTTTTCATAAATAAACCTTATATATCAAAATTTTCAATAATCATTGATGAAGCTTCTCCACCTCCAATACAAATTGATGCTATACCATATTTTAATTTTTTAATTTTTAATGCATTTAGAAGGGTTACCAAAATTCTTGTACCTGATGCACCAATTGGGTGACCAAGCGATACAGCACCACCGTGTATGTTTACTTTATCATAATCAATTTTTAATTTATCCATCGCTACCATTGGAACACAAGAAAATGCTTCATTTATTTCAAATAAATCAATTTCATCAATATTCATATTAGCCATTTTAAGAACTTTCTCAATTGCATAAATTGGGGCTTTGGTAAAATATAATGGTTCGTAAGCATACGATGTATGTGCTATAATTTTTGCTTTTGGCTTAATACTATATTTATTTTCAATTGATTCATTTCCTAATAAAATAACAGCTGAGCCATCACTTAAACTACTGGCATTGGCCGCAGTGATGGTCCCATTTTTTATAAACGCAGGTTTAAGTTTATTAATTTTATCTTCTCTAAATTTCAATGGCTCTTCATCTGTATCAAAATTTATCACACCTTTTTTAGAAATTATCTCAACTGGAGTTATTTCATTTTTGAAATATTTTTGTTTAATTGCATTATTTGACCTTTTATATGATTCAATTGCAAATTCATCTTGAGCTTCTCTAGAATATCCTTCTTCAGATGATAAAACTTCTGCACAATTTCCCATTGCATGATTATTATATGGATCCCACAATCCATCGATTAAAATTGAATCTGTAATATTCTTGTGACCAAAACCTAAACCAATTCTTGCTTTGTCAATGTAATACGGAGCATTACTCATACTTTCTATTCCACCACATATTGTTAAATTAGTATTACCTAATCGAATGGATTCATCTGATAACATTACCGCTTTTAAACCTGATCCACATACTTTATTTATTGTTAAACATTCAGTACTATATGATAAGTTTGCTCCTAAAGCAACTTGACGTGCAGGTGCTTGACCAAGATTTGCTGAAAGTACATTACCCATTACAACGGAATCAATCTTATCCTTATTAATATTATTTCTTTTAACTAAATCTTTTATTAGAATTGAACCTAAATCGGTAGCCTTTAACGAACTTAAGGAACCTTGAAAAGCACCAATGGGTGTTCTAGTATAGTCATATATATATGAATTTTTTGAAAGATTATTTTTCATTATTGTTTGCCTNTTCATTTTTTTCATATGCATTAATTATATCTTTTACAAGAGAGTGTCTTACTACATCCGTTGATTTAAAATCCATATATCCAATACCATCAATATTTTTTAAAATATTTATTGATTCGATAAGTCCAGACATATTTTTTTTTGGTAAATCAATTTGTGTCAAATCACCAGTAATAATAGCCTTAGATGTAACGCCTAATCTTGTAAGAAACATTTTCATTTGTATTGTNGTTGCATTTTGAGCTTCATCAAGTATAATGAAAGCATTATGTAATGTTCTACCTCTCATATAAGCTAAGGGGGCAATTTCAATTATTCTATTTTCAATGAAAAATTTTAATTTATCTTTTTCTAACATATCATTTAAAGCATCATAAATAGGTGTAAGATAAGGATCAATTTTTTCTTTTAAATCACCTGGAAGAAATCCTAAACTTTCTCCAGCNTCNACTGCAGGTCTTGTTATTACGATTTTATTGACTATTTTATTTTTTAAAGCAGCAACAGCACTTGCAACCGCTTGATAAGTTTTTCCTGTTCCAGCAGGACCTANAGCAAATGTAATGTCATGATTATTNACAGCNTCAAGATATTTTTTTTGTCCANTNGTCTTAGCNCTTACAACACCTTTGTAAGTATGTAGTATNATTTTATCTTTGATATTTTCTTTTTTTATAATTGAACTTTCTTCTGTTGTAGTATCAATAAAAGTTTGCATTTCACTTTCATCAATATGTCCTTTGGATTCAATGACATTAATCATATTATTAAATATATTTGAAATTATAATTATCTCATCTTTCTTACCATCAAGTTTAATTTCTGTTCCTCTCATAACTATATTGGTAGAAAAATTCTTTTCNATTAATTTTATATTTTTATCGTTTGATCCAGCAAATGATAAAGGGTCAACTAAACTAATGTCAAAATTTTTTTTCATATTTAAAATTTCAATTAAAAAAGCCCTTTATAGAAAATGATCTAAAAAAGGGCTATTTTTTATTTCTATAAAGCATTGAAATTTACATAATTTTGTAGTTATTTCAAATTGGAACTAGTCAGATTTTATGTCTAATCCAAGTTCATCAAGTTGTATTTTATCTACGTTTGAAGGTGAATTATCCATTAAAGAGGTTGCAGAAGTTGTTTTTGGGAATGCAATAACATCTCTGATTTGGCTTGAACCTGCTAATAACATTACAATTCTATCAAATCCAAATGCCATACCACCATGTGGGGGAGCACCATATTTAAATGCATCAAGTAAAAATCCAAATTTTTCTTTTGCCTCATCCTTTGATATNCCTAAAATATCGAATATGGTCTGCTGTATTTTTCTATCATGTATTCTGATTGATCCTCCACCTAATTCATATCCATTCATTACAATATCATAGCCTAAAGATCTAATTTTTTCAGGTTCTGAACTTAATAAATCAATATCATTTGGATGAGGCGAAGTAAATGGATGATGTAATGAAAAATACTTGTCGTTCTCTTTTTCAAACAAAGGGAAATCAACTACCCAAAGTGGTTTCCATAAGTTTTCATTTATGAGATTTTCTCTTTCAGCAAGTTTTAATCTTAATGCGCCCATGGATTGTAATGTTTTTTTTCTTTTATCTCCCATTACAAATACAATATCAGAATTATTGATATTAAAATCTTTAATAATATCTTTTTGTAGTTCTTCATCAAAAAATTTAGATATGCCTCCTTCAAATTTTTCACCAAGAACTTTAAACCATGCTAATCCTTTTACATCAAAATATGTTTTTAAATAATCTGTTAGTTCATCTATGATTTTTCTTGAATAGTTTTCAGCATTTGGGCATATAATTGCTTTTATTAATCCACCATCATCCAATACATTTTTAAATGTATTGAAACCTGAACGTTTTATATGCTGATCTAAGGTAATAAGTTTCATGTCAAATCTCAAATCAGGTTTATCTGATCCATAATCATCCATCGCATTTTCATAAGTCATTACAGGAAATTCTTNAGGTAAGTTAATATTTAAAATATCTTTCCATATATGTTTAACTAATTCAGTACCAAGATTAATAATATCTGTTTGTTCGATAAATGACATTTCAATATCTATTTGAGTAAATTCAGGTTGTCTGTCTGCTCTAAAGTCCTCATCTCGAAAACATTTTACAATTTGAAAATAACGNTCAAAACCAGAAACCATCAATAACTGTTTGTAGGTTTGAGGTGATTGTGGTAAAGCATAGAATTTTCCTTTATGCAATCTACTAGGAACTAAAAAATCTCTAGCACCTTCAGGTGTAGATTTCATTAAAATTGGCGTCTCTATTTCAATAAAATTTTGNTTTGATAAGAAATTTCTAGTTATAATAGAAGCTTTGTGACGAATGATTAAATTATTCTGCAATTCTTTAGTTCTTAATTCAAGATATCTAAATTTTAACCTATGATCTTCCATTGCAGAATTTCTATCATTAATATCAAATGGTGGAGTAACAGATTTATTATAAGTAATTAATTTAATTACCTCAATATCAATCATACCTGTNTTTGAATTAGGGTTTTGAGCATCGTTTGGTCTTAAAACTACTTTACCTTCAATGCTGACAACATCTTCAAGACTTATTTTTTTTGCATTTAAATATGACTGTTTGTCAATATCAGCATTAAAAACTAATTGTGTTTTTCCATATCTGTCTCTGATATCTGCAAAAATAACACTGCCTAAATCTCTAACTTTAGAAATCCAGCCATTTAAAATAATTTTATCATTTAAATTATTATTATTTAATTCTCCGCAGGTATGTGTTCTTTTATTTGTCATTAGATTTATCTATTAATTTATTTTTTTTAAAAGATTTNATTATTTTTTTTCCATAATCTTCTAAGCTTGCATTCTTAATAATATCAAAAACTACACCATCTTTATTAATTAAAAAAGTAACTCTTTTTGGGAAAAAATATGTATCCACTCCATACGCTTTTGAAACTTTAGCATCCTCATCTGAAAGTAGAGGGAAAGTAAGATTATATCTTTTAGAAAATTCTTTTTGCTTTTCTTTTGTATCATAACTTATACCAATGATATTAATGCCATATTTACTGAAATTTTTGTATTCATCACGGAATCCACAAGCCTGTTTAACTCATCCTGGAGTAAAAGCTTTTGGAAAAAAATAAATCACGACATTACTACCCTCATAATCAGATAAAGAAATAAATTCAGAATTTTGATTATATAGCTTNAAATTTGGTGCTTTAGTTCCGATTTTTGGTTCANTAGCAGAAGAAGAGGAAAATGCCAAAAGAAATATTACAGATAATAAAATTGTAATAAAAATAATAATGTATAATTTCATAAAATTCTCAAGTGTAATTTAATTTATTTTAACTAAAATATTATCTTTAAAAAAATATGTTTGAAATGTTTTTGTAGATATTTCATAAATCCNTAAATCAAAATCTTGCTCTTTAACAATTGAGTTTGGGGTACCTAATATTAATTCAATTTCGTAAAAACTCATTCCTAATTTAATTTCATCGTTTAGTAACTTTGTGGCTTTTTTGCGTTTAAACTCAACATAGTCCTTTAAATTTAATTTTGTAATTGTGTTGTTATAATTTTTTAATTTTTTTTCAATAATTTCTATATATTGCATAAATGTATTAGAATATTTTGGTTTTAATTTAATGATAGTCTCTAGATAATCTTTAACTAAAATTAATTCATTAGAATCAGTAGTATCATTTATATCATTTAATATTTTAACGATCAATTGTGTATAAATATCGTTTATTGCAATAAATAAACCTGGATCAAGTTCTAATGCTTGTTGATAATAATCAATCGCTACTGAATAATTATTTAACTTTCTTAAAATGTTTCCCTTTTTTAATAATATTTTTGCTTCAACTTTATCTGTTTCAGACCACAAATATGGAGAAATTTTTCTAACCTCATTAAGGCTTAGAATTGATTTAGAAAATGTTTGATTATCTATGTTTAGACTGACTTCATCTAATAAAAATTGTGCTATNTCTCGCTTNTAAGATTCTATTTCNAGAATCAAAGATGGGTCNGCAGTTTGTTCAGCNTGTTTAAAACTTTGTAGTGCTTTAAAGTAACTTTTATTTCTGTAAAATGATAANCCTTGATCAAAATACTGGTAAGGTATTTGAGTATAACAAAAATTCAGCATGTCTTTTGCTTTGTTGAATCTGAATTCATGACTATAAATATTTAAAAATTGTTTAAATTTTGTTGCAGCATTAATATAATCACCNTCTAGCATCAAATTAAATGCTTCATCTCCTTTTGTTTTTTTGCCGCCAAATGCTGTACCAAAAGTCAAAAATAATCCCGCAGTATTTAAATCTANTCCAATAATAGGCGTTTCATCTTTATCATCATAAATTTTATTGATATAAGTCCTACCAAACCTTATTTCTATTCCCAATGAATAGTTGTATGGTAGTGATGGTCTATCAATTATATATTTATAACCAAAAGATATATTCTCATTAAATCCTGAACCATTAATATATTTTTTTTGACTTAAAGATTCGTAAATGGATAAGTAACTCAATCCAAAAGAATAATAACTATATAAATAAAATTTTGATGAAAACTGAGATATAAGTGATAGATTAAAAAATCCATCGTAAATTGTTGGACGAAATCTATAGTTTTCAGATGTTAATGTNTTTTCAATATAAATTGGACCACTAGGGTTTGACAAAATATTTGAATATCTAAATCCTCCACCAATATGAAAATCTATTAAATTTTGATGATATAATTTTTCCAATAAATTATATTTCATAATATCAACTTCAATAAAATATCCTGTTCTGTCATTAATTGATGAAATAAAATTATTATCAATATCTTTATTATCAAGTATAATAGGATTTGAACCTAATGATAAATCACCAGAAAAAACATNACTCATATAATTTGGTCCNCCATATGAAAATAATCCTATTTTTACTTCATATGGAATCAGATAAAATGGCTCTCTGAAAGTCATTTTTCTAAAATTATGATTTATAAAATTATCAATGGGCGTTGAAGACCAACGCTCTTCAGAACCAAAAAAACAATTTAATGTAATTAAAACTATGAAAAAATATTTGCTCATTGCATATAAAATAAACAAATCTTTCATTTCTTTTAAAATTATTTTAAATAATTTAATTTAAATGATGATTTTAAGAATTTTACTAAGATTAATTGCTATTTTTATAAGTTTTAATTTAATATTTCCGTCAAATTTTGATAGCCAAAATTTTAGAATAGGCCTTATCGAATACGANCCAGGAGATTGGAATTCTGATCAATCAGCACTAACAGAACTTATTAAGTTTATTAATGCAAATACTAATATACCTATCAAACCTATAAACAGAGACATTGATTTAAAAATGAAAATTGGAAGTAATCAATTTTATAAAACTAAATATTTATATATGACTGGCCATGGTGAAAAAAGAAATAATGGTTTTTGGCAGGGNATTACATTAAAAGAAAATGAAATAAAATCTTTAAGAAAACATCTTTTAAATGGAGGTTTTCTTCATATTGATGATAATTACAATTTTGACAAAACTTTCTTCACAGAAATGAAAAAAGTTTTCCCTGATAAAGAGTGGGTTGAATTAAATAATGAACATAAAATTTTTAATGTTTTTTATCAATTTAATGATGGATTGCCAAAAATTCATGATCATGACAACAAAAAACCAAAGGCTTTAGCTCTTTATGATGAAGGTAAAATAATTTCTATTTATACTTTAGAATCAGATCTTGGAGATGGCTGGGAATCAAATCTAGAACATGAAAGAGTAACTGGAAAAAAATTAAACGTTAATAAAAGATTAGAAGCATTAAAAATGGGAACAAATATTATTATTTTTGCATTAAGTCAATAATTATGAAGTACATACAAAAATTTATAAAATCATATAANAATAAAAAACTAAAGTATTATAGTCTTGATGTATTAATTAAATTTTTATCAATATTAATTTCAATATCATTAGTGATAATCTTGCTTGAAAAAAATGCATATTTTNATCCNATAATAAAACAAAAATTATTTAACCTNTTAGGGACATTGTCACTAATGTTTATAATTTTTATGTCTTTTAAAATTATNATTCATAAATATAATTTATTTGGTAATTCTAAAAATACTGATTTAGCAAATGAATTAATTGAGAAAATATCTACAAAAGACAGAATAGTTAATGTTTTGCAAATTTACTCAAAAACTGACTTTAGTAGCCCTTATTCTGATCTAACATTGAATGCTATAAATCAACTCGAAGAAGAATTAAAAAATATTGATGTTAAAGGCATAAAATTTTCACTAAACAAAAAAATTATATATCAACTAATTGTACTGATATTTACATTTATAACATTAGTAAATATTGAAAGCTTCAGTAATGCATTTAATAGATTAATAAACAAAAATATAGAATTCGAAAGAGAATTTCCATTTTCTTTAACTTTAAATAATTCAAAAAATAATTATTATTACGAAAATGAAAAAATTGAATTAATAGTTGATTCAAAAGGTGAAGCGCCAAATCAAATTTTTTTTCACATAAAAAACAAAAATTTTTATAAAAAAATTTCGTCAAAAATAAACGATAAATTTTACACCCTAAATTTAGATAATATTTCAGAAGAAACCTTAATATGGGCAAGTTATTCAAATGAACCTATATTACCTTTTAACAAATATGAAGTATTAACTGATACCCTTAATATTAAAATCAGAAAAAGGCCAGAAATTAAAAAGTTAGACTTAATTATTATGCCACCTAAGTATACTAACTTGGAAGACATAATGCATAATACAAGTTCGAAAAGAATAGAAATTTTAGAGGGTTCTACTCTAAATATTAATGCAATTTTTGATAAGGATATAAAAAGTAGCACTCTGATTTTTAATAAAGATAGTTTAATAAAACTAGAAAATAATTCTAAAAAGATTAACCATAAAATTGATGTATTATCTTCATTTGAATTAAAATTAGAATTTGTAGATTTTGATAACAATGAAGGTATCCCTGTAAGATATAATGTAATAAAAATTGATGATTTAGTTCCCATTGTAAAAATTAAATTCCCAGAAAATGATTTTATAATTGATGATTCATATACAATTCCTTTAGAAATAGAATCAAAAGATGATTTTGGAATAAATAAAATTGAATTAAAGTACAAAATTAACAAACCATATTACTTAACTCAAGATACATCATCTTATAATTTTCAAATCAAAAAAATTAATCAATACAATCAAAAAAGTATATTTTTTACTTACGAGTGGAATGTTAAAAATTTAAATCTTTCGCCTGGAGATGAAATTTTATATTGGATTAATGTTTACGATTATAATCAAAGTAATAGATCAAATTATGGAAAATCTGAATTAAGAAAAGCATATATACCTAGTATAGAGCAATTATATTTTGAAGTTGAAGAAGAACAACAAATCATTGAACAAAATTTTGATGATATGTTAAATTCTGTAGATGAGCTAAAAAGTATGTATGATAATATTTCAAAAGATGTCCTTAAAGAACAAGCAGGATTGGAACAAAATCAAGAAATAAATAATATGAATGAAGAGTTAGAAGAGATTTCAAATAAAATAGAAAATCTTGAATCTACTATTCAAACTATTGAAGAATTAAATTCAAAAAATGAGTTAATTAATGATCTGTTAGGTGAAAAGATTGAAAAATTACAAGAAATGTTCAAAGATATGTTAAACTCAGATTTAATGAAAGCTCTTGAACAATTACAAAATTCAATGAATCAAGATGATTTTAAAAAATCTATAGAAGAATTAAATAAACTAAATTTTGAAATAAATGATCTTGAATCACAACTAGATCGTATGATAGATTTATTTGAACAGGTTGTAGCTGAGCAAAAAATGAATGAATTAATTAATAAAATTAATGAAATGACAAATTTTCAGGAAAAAATTTCACAAGAAATTGAAAAAAACCATTTGGAAAAAAATATTGATCCTATGATTAATATGCAAAAAGAAAATATGTCAGATTTTAATGAAAGTCTAAAAGAGGCAAGCCAGTTAACTCAAAATCTAGATTCAGATATGTCAAATGAAATTGATAAAATTATTGAACAACAGAAAGATGGTAATATAAAAAATCTATTAGATGAAATAGTTAAGGATAAAAATAAAAATTTGATGATAGATAAAAGTAACGAGACTAAAAAAGATTTAAGCCAAATTAAAAAACAACTTGATCAAATAATTGAAAAATACCAGAAAAAATCTACACTTGAAATGTTAAATCTATTTTCAAGGGTAATAAAAAATTTAATTGATATGTCTTACGAGCAAGAAAACATAATTAATATTAGTGCTAATTTAAAATCAAAAAAAGATAGTGGAATCTATGATTTGACTAAAAAAGAAAATGTTCTTATGCAGCAATATAAAAGTGTATTTGTTCAAATTTCAAATTTATCAAAAAAAAGTTTCCACATTGCACCAGAAACATCTAAAACTTTTAGTCAAATATTTAATTATCTAGCAAAAACAATAGCCGGATTTGAGCAAGGCAAAATTTCTGAAGCAAAAAAGAATCAATTGAATGTGATGATTTATATTAATAAAACCATATTACAACTAATTAATGCAATGGACCAAATGCAAAGTTCTGGTGAGGCATCAGGTTATAGCCAATATCTAGAATCAATGGAACAATTAATGTCAGGACAACAACAAATAAATCAAGGAATGAATTCACTACTACCTATGCCNTTTGGNCAGCANCAAAGTGGAGANGGNNTAATGCAAAGTTTAATGCAACAACANCAACAACTCAAAAATCAACTTGAACAATTAATGGATGAAAATTCNACCTCATCAACTAATAATCAAGGTGANGGCTTAGGAAAAGCTNTAGATGATATGGATAAAATAATAAATGATTTTAGAGATAATCAAATTTCTCAAGAAAGTATNAATAGAGGAAAACAGGTATATAAAAGATTACTACAACATAAAAATGCNGTTCAAAATAGAGGTTATGATAATAGATGGGAAGCTGAAGAGAATANTCAGGAACAGTGGGAAANAACAAAAAANATNAACAATAATAAATTAAATACTAATAAATTAAAAAAGTTATACAAAACTTTAGATGATGTTNATAATAACAAAAATATNTCAAATGAAAATAAAAAAATCATTCAAGAATATTTAAAACTTTTAATNGATGANCAAATTAATGAAAAATAAANTTANANTAAAANTGATTTTGNTTTTAANCGTANNAGNATCTATTTCNTTNNCGAAAACGAAAAANGATGAATATTTTAAATGGAAAGATGCTGAAATNCTTTATCAAAAAAAAGATTANGANANTGCATTAAAAATATATTTAGAAATATTTAATCAAAATTCAACTAGTTATGANTATTTAAAAAAAATAAAAATAATATTAAATCAAAANAAAGAATACAGTCTTTTAATNGATTGTTATATGAAATTTATTNAAANTACATTAAATGAAAAATTATTATTTGAAGCAGAAACAGATTTAATAGAAATTAAAATATGGAATAAAGATATAAGNTGGGTTGATGATTTATATAAATTAGAAAAAAAATATGAAAATNAAAAAAATAACATTTATAANTATGANTTTATTTTACTNAGAATTGCTAAAAATAAACAAANGAGTANTGCNTATGAATTNATTAGATTNATTAGAAAAAAATATAATAAACCNANATTTTTTTCTAGAAAATTAATTTCCATTTTTAAAGATGANTNAAAGTATNAAGANTCAATAAATGAATCTATNNTCTATATAACAGAGTCAAAAAAAATTAATAAAATTAGTTCAATCACAAAAAATCTTATACTTGATCAAATGTTTGAATCTTTAAANATCATTCTCAATCAAAGTAAATTAAATAATAATTATCTGCCAATTTCAAANAAACAGTTTCATTCAAATTTATTTTTTAATCTTAATCAAAAAATTGAATACGATTATTCTANAATAGAATATATTATAAATATTTATAATAGATTAATCAATTTGGATATTAGAATAGAAGATTCATTGTTTGAACTTTCAGATATACATCTAAATATCTATTCAGACTTGGATTCAGCATTTTCTATTTTGAATAAATTAGAAACTAAATCTAAAAAAAAATATTATGATAAGTTAAAAGCAAAGCAAAGTAATATTTTAATATCAAAAGGTTATCTTGATTCAGCTTTAACATTAATTTCATCTAATGATTCAAAATTTGAAAATTATAAATCAAATAAAAATGTTGACCTAAAAAAATTAGAAATTTTATTGTACAAGGGTGACTATAATAAGTTTATTCAACATTTGAATTTACTAATAGATAATGTGCAAGCAGATAAAAATTCAATGAATGATTTATTGGAGTTAAAAATGATTTCATTATATTTTGAAAACGATAGAGAAAAGTTTGAAAAATATTCAAATGTTTTATTCAAAATTAAAATGAACAAAAGTTTTGAATCTATAATTGAATTAGTAAATTTAATAAACGATGAAAATATTTTAATTTCAGAATTAGCACATTTTCAATACTCTATTATTGAATTACAAAAAGGAAATATTGAAAACACACTCACGCTAATAGAAGAAATGAAAAATAAAACCGTTTATAGTGAAATTTCAATGGTTATGTATGCAGAAATTGAGGACAGAATAAACAATAATTATAAAGAAGCAATCAAATATTATGGAAAAATTCTTGAAAAATTTCCTGATACAATTCATAAAGAAAATATACTCAAAAGATTAAATGAATTAAATGATTTAATAATAGAGGAATACGAATTATGATTAAAATATTAACAATCTCAATTTTATTCAATTTTATTTTTACAATTAATAAAATTTTAATTCCAATGGATGATTCCCAAACTAATCATTTAAAAGCATATGGTATTGCTTTTTCAAGTTTAGAAAAGCAAAATAAAGTAGAATGGCTTCTTAACTATAGAGGCGGATCATTCATTATAATCTTAGATAACAGTATCAA
>PARL01000026.1 GCA_002711465.1 Fidelibacterota bacterium
AATTAATGTGATATTTTTAGATTTATAGGTATCAGATGTTATATAATATCCTGAATCAATTTTTTCATGAACTGGATTTGATGTTAAAGTGAAATTTTCATTTGTAATTTTTTCTCCAATTTTATCTTTATAAATAGATGTTCCAGAAATAAGAGCGCTATCACTTATGCTGTAATCTAAAAAAGATATAAATTCTGTTAAACAATGAGGGGTGACTATAATCTCTCCTAAAAATTTATCTTTTATAGGCAAAGATTTAACTTGCTCTTCAGATTGACACAACAACTCAGAAACGTGACCATAATCATTTAATTTTTTGTTTAAATTTAATTTTTCTACGCCCGTATAGTTGAAAGAGGATGTATTTAAACCATCTTTAGATGTAAACATTGAAGAAAATCCATACATTCCTTTATTTATATTAAAATCAACACCATTAGAGTTTAAAATATATGATTTAGAAGAATTGTGATCTAGCGTTACAGCCTCTAGAAGGACTTTTTTATATTTATCCTTAACATATGAATTGAAATTTTTCAATCTATCATACATTAAATCTAAATCAGGTTTTAATGATCCTTTATTAAAAATTTCAGGATTTTGATATTCAGATATATCGTTTGATTCATCATATTGAGATGATTCAACATTGACTATTAACTTTTCCAAGGACTTGTTGATAGATTGTTTATCAAGTTTATTTATTGATATGGTACTTTGTTTTTTATCTTTAATTGCTTCTAATCTTAGAGAATTAGAAAATGTGGTTCTAAGTAAAGATATTTTACCTGCCTCAATATTTAATTCTTTTTTTTCATATTCATTTATCATTCCTTCAACATCATCCATACCTTTATCCAAAAGTGTGTTTATTGCATAAGATAATGTNTCTTTTAAATCCATTTATCTNCCTCCAATATTNAGACGACATTTAATTGCAGGTCCACCCATACCTACTGGTATGATTTGCTTCTTACCACACATTCCACCNGAACTCCATACCATTTCATCNGAAATCATGGAAACAGTCTTTAAAACATCAAACGCAATACCTGAAATAGTTGTATCTTTAATTGCTTGTTNAATTTTACCATTNTTAATNTCATATCCCATTACAACACCAAACATAAACTCACTTGTTGAGTCTGCTTGTCCGTTACTACTTCTAGTCAAATAATAACCGTTATCTATGGAAGATATCATATCATTTAGTTTGTCCGTTCCAGGTTTAATAGCTGTATTTCTCATTCTGATTAAAGGTTCATCAGAATATTTATATGCTCTTGCATTGCCAGTAATTTTCATTTGAAGTTCATGGGCGCTGTCTTTATTATGCATAAAGTTTTTAAGAATTCCATTTTCAATAATTGTTACATCATTTGCCTTTGTTCCTTCATCATCAACATATACTGGAACTGGACAAATATTTCCATCTATATTATTAGCATAATCAATTAATGTAACAAGTTCACTTGCAACATTTTTATTTAAATAGTCACCTGCAACTGATCCTCCCATTACAAGATCTGCTTCAGTTGTGTGGCCAATTGCTTCATGCGCTAAAATGCCGGCTAAATCAGCATCTAAAACTACATCATGAAGTCCAGCTTTTGCATGAGTTCCTTTTGATTTTTGAATTAACTTGTCAACAAGAATATCGATTTTAGAATAAAATACATCAGGGGAATCAAAATTATCTTCTAATTGACCCAAACCACCAAAAACATCCATAAGTTCTACAGGTTCATTTTCATTTTCTACTGTCAGTATCATATATAATAATGATCTCGGCGTCATTGAATAAGATTCCGCTCCAGAAGATGTAAGTAAATTCTTCTCCATATCTAAATTACTTATAAATATCTTTCTNGAAGTAATTTGTTTATATTTTTTTATTATGTAAGCATCTAAATCTTTAATAAAAGATATCCAGTAACTATTTGAATTTTTATTTTTTTTAGTAGAATAATTAAATTCATGATTGTAAATATCTTCTGGCAATAAAATTCCACATTTATTTTCATTCCTACTATTTAAAAAAATAGCATTATCAGTTGATGAGTTAATAACTTTATCTATGCTTGAATCAGTTATAATTGCATTTGATGAAAATCCCCAATCACCATCTTTAAAAACACGGGATGAAACTCCACTTTCAATACTCTGATCATTAGATATTAAATTGCCATTTAACAACCCAAATCTTATATTTCTATTTTCTTGAACTCTAAGTTCAGTGTAATATTTAAAAGAATTTTTATATTTATTTAAACTTTGTATCATATAACCCCTATTTCAAGAAATTGATTTTATAAATTGTTCTATTTTATCATCATTTATAAATATGTAACTCATTAGATTGCTAAAATTATAACATATAAAAGTGATTATACTTCCACTAACAAATAATCCTATTGTGATAAATAAAAAAGATTTGAAAGGTTTTAATTTTAGTAGTGAAGAAATCAAAACTGCTGTCCATGCACCAGTTATGGGTAAAGGTATACTCACAAACATTGCTAAACCTATATAGGTCCAATCTTTAAATTTTAAACTTTTTGAAAGTGCCTTATCGTACCATTTTTTAAAAATTAAACCAAATAAAGGTATCTTTTTAAATAAAACAACAATTGTATTAAGAGAGAAAAAATCAAAAATATATACAAGTATTAATGCAATTAGAGAATTTCCTATAAGAGAAAGAATAAAAGCATCAAACCAGTGAAGACCAGATATGATACCAAACGGTATTGAGAATCTTAACTCCCCAACAGGCATCATAGATATTAAAAAAGTCCAAAGTTGCATAGGATCCTAAAAAAGTGTTAATCAACGCTGTGAATTTAATAAAGAATAAAAAAAAACCCTCTAAAATATTGAAAGGAAGATAACAATGAAACTAAATTTATTTAGAGGGTTTTTAAAAATTTTAATTTATTTTTTTAATTTTTTATAAGGTGATTTTACTGTATCTTTATTTTTTGGACTGTAAACATCAGAATTATTCATAGAGTTATTATCTTGATTTTTTGGTGGTTTCACACCATATTTTTTATAGATAGCTTTACGTCTATTGTTGTAATTCTTTTTAAGAGCTTGAATTTCAGATTTTTGCATATCTTTAATTGAAGTAATTTTAGATTTATAGTGAGTTTTTATTTCATCATAATCGCCTTTAAATTCATTTTCTAATTGAATTAACTCTTTTTTAAGATTATTATTTTCGGACTTAATTACTGAGCCTTGCTTTTCCTTTTGGAAAGAAAAAGGTTCCTTTTTGTTAACACCGGTATAATTAGATAAGACAAAAGAAAAAGATATAAATAAAACTGTAAAATATTTTAAAAAATTCATTATGTTCTCCTAAATGATTGATCGTTCTATAAATTTAAATCATTCGAAAAACAAAAGTTCCATATTTATTTTTTAAAATTTGAATTTAGCAAATCAAACATTTTTTTATTAATTTTTTCAATTTCTAATTCTTTAGTATTGTTGCGCTTAGATTTAAGGTATTTATATCCATCTTTCTGCTCATTTAACCACTCTTTGTCAAAAGATCCATTTTTAATTTGACTCAGCATTAAAGACAACTTATTCTTGAAGTTATCATCAAATAAAAAATCTCCCCTAGTATGACCACCATATTCAGCAATATTACTAATAGATTTATTCAAATGGTCAAAACCTTTGTCATAAAATAAATCAATAATAGCTTTAACTTCATAGTAACACACAAACCATGCAACAGTTGGGCTATAGCCGTGCTCTACTAAAACATCAAATGATTTTTTTATCAATGATGGTATACCACCTGTTAAAATAGCTTGCTCACCAAAAAGATCAGTTATAACTTCTTCTTCAAAAGTTGAAATAAAGGAACCAACTCTAGTACCACCAATGCATTTGCTATAACTTAATGCTATTTCAAACGCATCATTTGTAAAATCCTGATGAATTGCTATTAAATTTGGTATGCCACTATCTTCCAAAAATCTAGTTCTTACAATCTCTCCTGCCCCACTAGGTGCAACCATGATAACATTTACATTTTGAGGAAAGGATATTTTGTCATAATGAACACAGTATCCATGAGAAAATAATAGGGTTTTGCCCTCGTAAAGATTATTTTCTAAATCATTTTTAAATACATGTGGTATTTCTTCATCAGGAATCAATAATGATATTATGTCAGATTTTTTAGATAATTCTGCAATAGATAAAATATTTTCAAATCCATCATTTTGTGCAATCTTAATACTTGGACTATTCTTTCTTAAGCCTATTAATACATCAACTCCTGAATCTTTTAAATTTAACGCTTGGGCTCTTCCTTGCGATCCGTATCCAATAATTCCTACAATTTTGTCTTTCACACAATTTATTTTTACATCTATATCAGTATATATCTTATTTCTATTCATATGATTTATTTAAAGGTTTTATTAAGTTAATCAATGCTGGGAGCAAAATCAAAGATGAAAGTAATGCGACTATTAGTATGATAGTTGCTAATATACCAAATTCAAAATTTGGTTTAAAATTCGAAAAAATTAGTACTAAGAAACCCATACCAAGAGTAATGCTGGTTCCAATAATGGCTCTTCCTGTTGTTAGAATTGTTGTTGTTGTTGATTTTTCATGGCTTCTTGTAATTAGATATTCGGATCTAAATCTAGACAAAAAATGTATTGTATCATCAACTGCAATACCTAAAGCTATAGAAAAAGTCATTGCAGTTGCAGGCCTTAGTTCAATTCCAAAAAATCCCATAACTGCACCTGCAAAAAGAAGTGGGATAATATTTGGAATTATAGAAACAAGAGATAATTTTATCGATCTGAATAATATATTCATTGAAATAAATATTACTATAAAAGCAATAATAAAACTATTCAACAAACTTGCTATGAGATATCTATTCATTTTTAATGCAAGCAGCGTGCTTCCTGTCACCTTTAAGCCATTTTCAGTATCAAAGACGTTTATATAATCCTTAATAATACTCTTCTTCAACCAATCCGCTTGATTTGAATCAATGTTTTCTATGCCACATGATATTCTTATTTCAGTCCTATCTTTATTTGTATATTTTTTTTGCTGAGCATTTAAACTTCCATCTAAATTCCAATAACCTGTAACAGATTTAATATTNTCATAATTACTTAAATCACGCATAAATAAATTTACTTTATTGTAAAAATCACTATTATCAATNGTATTTACTGCATTAGTTTTNATATANAAATCTTTNGATAGTGGNGTTCCAACAGAAGATATTATNATTTCTAATGGNAATGTTCCTCCAAAATTATCTTCNACAAAACTAATATCTTTATATAATTTATTTGATGGCTTAAGGTCACCTAAAACTGTTACATTTGAATCAATTTGATAGATTCCATAAATCGACAATATTAAAAGAAATCCACTTAGTGATATTACCACCTTAGGATATTTTTGAACTGCTTTTAATGATTGAAAAGAAAGGCTTTTTTTTCTTTTTAAAATTAATCTTTCAATATGAATTTTATCTGGAATATTTATATACAATAACATTATTGGCATGATAATTATAGTAATAATAAATAATATCCCAATACCGACTCCCATAATTACACCAAATTCTTGCAATATTCTAATATTTGTTATGGACAACGACATAAAGCCTACAGCTGTAGTAAAGCTTGTTAAAAATAATGCTGAACCTATCTTTTCTATAACAACTTCTAAGGTAGATCTCTTATTTGAATTTTTATTTATTTCTTCATGGTATTTCATCAATAGATGAATGGCATCAGAAACTCCAATTATCATCAACAAATTAAAAGTAAGATATGAAATTACGTTTATAGAAATATTAAAAAGGGCCATAATTCCAGATACCCAAATAAGTGAAATTAATATTGAAGTTAATGCAATTATTAGCATTCTTATTTGTCTAAATATCCAAATTAAAGTTATTGCAGCGATTATAAATGCAATTGGAATAAATATACCTCTTTCATACTCAACAAGCTCTACATATCTAGTTCTTAAAATCGGCAATCCAGCTTCATGCCAGTCCCAACTTGAATACTTTATGTACTCATTATTTTCAATGACTTTAGTTAAATCATTAATAACTTGTCTGCTTATATCAACATTTGTATCAAGAATTAATTTAGTACTTTTTAAATCCCGCGATATTAATATTGGATTGTCGCAGTTTTTATTAATTAATTCTAAAGTTAATGGTATATCTACTTCGCTATTTTTATTGATTATATCATAACAATCATTTATAGAATTAATATTTAAATTATCTCCAAGTATTTTTGTTTCATCATTATACTGATAAATATCATCAATTACTGATTGTATGACTGAGTATGGACCAGAAGAATACTCTGATAGGACATTACTGTTATTGAATGTTATCACATTTGATTCAAAACTAGTTAAATCAAATTTAAATGAATTAACAACTTTATCAATATCAATTAAAATTTGTTTTCTAGTTTCATGTGAATATATATCTTCATTAATACCTATAACAATCAATGTACTTTTAGAATCATTAGATATTAAATCAGAATACAGATTACTGGTAATTATTTTATCATACCTTTGTTCATAAGTGTAATCGTATCCAATCTTACCATCACCATCATCCCAAAGACTACCTAAACTAAATGCATAATCTATGTGCTTAATTTTTGACAAATCTGCTGTTAAAACTTCTAAAATGGATAAGTTTTTATCAGAAAATATATTTCCATTTGTTATTGTCATAAACATAACATTATCTTCTCTACCATAGACAATTTTAAATTGCTCATAATCATCCCTATCTTCGTCTTTAGTAGGAAACATTTGCTCTAAAGAAAAATCAATTTTTAATTTATCTTCAGACAAAAAAGCTACATAAAAGAAAATAGATGTAATAAATAATATTACTGAGAAAAAGAGTTTGGTATGATTTAAAATATATTTACTAATATTTGAATACAAAATTATTTCCTATATATAATATTAAATTTATTAATCTTTTAATAAAAAAAGGGGCATAAAAATATGCCCCTTTAAAAATAATAAAAAAATTACTTTGATTTAGTTGACTTGAATTTTTTTAATATTATTTTTTATTTTTTTTAGTTTTGGTATTTCTATTTCTAGAATTCCATTTTTTACTTTCGCATTTATTTTATCAGCCTTTGAATCTTCAGGTAAATAAAAAGATCTATTTATAGATTTTCTTATATAATTCATATCGTTATCAACGTCTGAATTTTTACCTACAACTGATAAAATATCTTCTTCAACAGTAATATCAATTTCAGATTTATCAAATCCTGGTATTTCTATGTTTAATAAATATGCTTTATCATTTTGATTTATAGAAATGTTTCTTCTACCATAATCATAGTTTGTATCTATGAAATGATTAAAATAACCATCAAAATTATCTAAAATATCAAAAACACTGTTATTATTTTTCCAATTAACTAACTTCATTTTATTCTCCTTTATTTAAATAATATTAGTTAATTAAATCTTTGCAAGATATGTACCAAATAATGAAATTTGATAAATTAATGCTATTATGTCAGTATATGTATGTTATTATGACAGTTTATTAATATTTATCTGACGATATTTCATATTTGATGATTTTTTAAAAATTATTAATGTATTGCCAATAATAGATACCTTAGAACAATCTATTGATGTGATGATTTGATTTGATAAATCGTCTTTTGAGGATTTATTCTTATTGAATTTAATTTTAATTAATTCGTTTTTTTCTAACACTTGAGATATTGACTCTATAACACCATCGTTTACACCATCTTTTCCAATAGTAACTATTGGTTTTAAATGGTGAGATAATGATTTGAGATATTTTATTTGTTTTGAATTTAATTTTATCATGATTGTTAATGTAGTTTTATTATTGTTTATTTATTAGTTTACTGTATTATAAATTAATCTAAATTTATGTTAAATTTTGATTTAACAAATACCTAATTATTTACAATTAAATTGGAGTTCAGATGTCTAGAAAAAAAATAACGTTAATTGGTGGTGGTCAAATTGGTGGAAATCTCGCACTTTTGTGTGCGCAAAAGGAATTGGGAGATGTTGTTATCTATGATATTCCTAATGCAGAAGGAATGATTAAAGGTAAGGCGTTGGATATATCTCAATTGACTCCTCTTGATGGATATGATTCTAATATAATTGGATCTTCAGATCCAGAAGATATGAAAGATTCAGATGTAGTAATTATAACTGCTGGTGTGCCAAGAAAACCAGGGATGAATAGAGAGGACTTATTAGATATAAATATTAAAATAATTACAGATGTAGCAAATAATGTAAAAAAATACGCTCCTAATGCGTTTGTTATAGTTTTATCTAACCCTCTTGATGCAATAGTTTATTCATTTTACAAAGTATCAGGTTTTTCAAAAAATATGGTTGTTGGAATGGCAGGAGTTTTGGATAGTACAAGATTTAAAACATTTTTAGCTATGGAAACAGGTTATTCAACACAAGATATTCAATGTATGGTTCTTGGAGGTCATGGCGATACCATGGTTCCTGTCACTCGATTGGCAACAATTGGCGGTATCCCTGCAGAAGAACTAATATCAAAAGAAAGATTAGATGCTATTGTAGAGAGAACTCGTTTTGGTGGAGGAGAACTAGTAAAACTATTTGGCAATGGGTCAGCCTACTATGCTCCAGCAGGATCTGCAATTGAGATGGCAGAATCATTCCTTAAAGACAAAAAAAGAGTATTACCTTGCGCATCTCTATGCGAGGGTGAATTTGATGTAAATGGGTACTTTTTGGGAGTTCCAACTGTAATTGGTTCTGGCGGTGTTGAGAAAATTTTGGAATTTTCTTTATTAGATAAAGAAAAAGAAGAATTAAATAAAACATTAGAAGCAGTTAAAAAAACTGTAATGGAAACAAAACTTTAGGGAGAAGTTATGCTTGAAAATATAAATCAACTATTTGGATATCTTGTAGGATTTTTAGCGCCAATTTTATTTATGGAAATAAATGGTTTTCCATTGATTGTCATAATTTTATTGTTTGGATCTTTTACTTTTACCATATACTTCAAATTTATCAACGTTAGAGGCTTTGGACATTCTATTGATATAATAAAAGGCAAATATGATAATCCAAGAGATACTGGACAAATCAGTCATTTTCAAGCTTTAACCTCTGCCCTATCTGCAACTATTGGATTAGGAAATATTGCAGGTGTTGCAGTTGCGGTTTCTTTAGGAGGTCCAGGCGCTGTTTTTTGGATGATTTTTATTGCATTTTTTAGCATGTCTGCTAAGTTTGTATCAGCCACATTAGGATTGTTGTACAGAAAGGTTAATGATGATGGTTCTGTAAGCGGTGGTCCTATGTACTATTTAAATTATGGTTTGAAAGAGCGCGGTTATGATGATTTAGGTAAGTTTTTGGCTGCGATATATGCAATATTTATAATTGGTGGTGCATTTGGTGGTGGAAATATGTTTCAAGCTAATCAATCTTATGAACTGTTTGGCAAACTTATAGGCCTACCAAACTATTTGTACGGATTCATATTAGCAATATTAGTAGGCTTTGTTATTGTAGGTGGAATTAAGAGAATTGGTGAAACAACTGAAAAAATAGTTCCACTTATGGTTGTTTTGTATGTTAGTGCATCACTATTTGTTATATTTACAAANATTGAAAAATTACCTAATGTTTTATTTTCAATCTTCAACCAAGCATTTTATACTGATGCAGCTTATGGTGGGTTTATTGGAGCTTTAGTTACAGGTGTTAAAAGAGCGGTATTTAGCAATGAAGGTGGAGTAGGCTCTGCTTCCATTGCTCATTCAGCAGCAAAAACAGATGAGCCTGTAAGAGAAGGAATTGTTGCAATGATAGGCCCATTTATTGATACTATAATTGTTTGTTTTATGACTGCTTCAGTAATATTAATTACATCAGATGCAAATCCTTTATATAAAGTTGGCGGTGGAATAAACGGTGCTGAACTTACTTCTGCGGCTTTTGGGACAACAATATCATGGTTTCCATATGTTTTGTCTGTAGTTGTATTTTTATTTTCTTTCAGCACGATGATTTCATGGTACTACTACGGAGATAAAGGATGGAAATATTTATTTGGAGCTTCATCTATAAANGTTTATCAAGGTATGTATTTAGGTGCTGTCGTTCTTGGTGCTATTGCATCCCTTGGAAATGTTATTGATTTTTCTGATATGATGATCTTATCATGCGCATTTCCAAATATAATTGGATGTCTATTTTTATTACCAATTTTAAGAGAAAAATTAAATGAATATTGGACAAAGTATAATAATGGAGAATTCAAAGTCTATAAATAGATGGAAGATTTCAATGAATATTTAGATTTTACCAAAGAATTATCATTTAATTCAGGTAAACTTTTATCAAAATATTTTGGCAATTTAAATTCTATTAATAAAAAAACCTCTCCTATTGATTTAGTTACAAATGCTGATTTAGAGTCCGAAAAATTAATCATTGAATCGATTAATAAAAAATTTCCTAATCACACAATAATTGCAGAAGAAAGTAATTCCAATAAAAAAAGTAGTGATTTTAAATGGNTAATCGATCCGCTTGATGGTACTACAAATTTTGTTCACAACTTGCCTATATTTGCAGTTTCTATTGGATTACAATATAAAAATAAAACGGTTCTTGGAGTTGTTTATAATCCAGCGGCAGACAAAATGTTTAGCGCAACAATAAATAATGGAGCGTACTTAAATGGGAGTATTATCAAACCATCTTCAAGTAAAACTTTAAGTGATTCTCTTATAGTAACAGGTTTCCCNTATTTACAAGACAAAAGATGGGAAAGTTCGTTTTCCATATTCAAAGATTTCTATTCTAAAAGTCAGGGAGTTAGAAGACTTGGAGCGGCTGCTTTAGACCTATGTTTTGTTGCAATGGGACGCTTTGAAGTGTTCTATGAGTTTAACTTAAAACCTTGGGATATATGTGCAGGCTCAATCATCGCAGAAGAAGCAGGTGCAAAAGTTACAGATTGGGATGGATCTCAATATCCATATAATGGAGAGAGAATTATTGCTTCAAATGCCGCTGTACATGAAGAGGCATTGAATGTTCTGTCTAATCACAATTTAGATGTTTACTTTTAATTAGGTCTTCATTATTTCTTCTAAAGATTTGTAATAAGCTTTATTTAAGGTAGTCTTATCAATATCTATTAGATCATTAACTACTAATTTACCGTTATCAGTAACTTTACCAATAGTTTGAGTGTAAACATTTAATTCTTGCGCCTTTGTAATTAAATCATACAAATTATCTTCTGAAATAGTAACGATTATAACGCTTTGACATTCACCAAATAGAAGTTCATCATTTCTCATTTTTCTTGACAGATTAATTTCAGCACCAATGTTTTGATCTGAATGTAGTATAGACTCAGCAATATTAACTGCTAAACCTCCATCTGATATATCATGAGCTGATTTAATTATTCCTTTTTTAATAGAACTNAAACATAAATTTTGAACATCTAGTTCAGATTTAATATCAAAATTATGCAGAGGTCCTTCAATTTTTCCATGAACTGTTTTCAGATATTCAGACCCTCCTAGAGTAACATTTAGAGAACCTAAACAAACAATGAAATCACCTTTATTTTTATATGATATATTTGTTTGTTGAGATATATCATCAAGCATACCTACCATACCAATTACTGGTGTTGGATAAACTGCACCTTCAGTATTTTCATTATAAAAACTTACATTTCCTCCTGTAACTGGTGTATCTAAAGCCCTACACATTTCTCCCATACCCAAAACAGCCTCTCTAAATTGCCANTATATCTCAGGATCTTTAGGGTTTCCAAAATTTAAACAATTTGTTATGGCTAGTGGTTTTGCTCCAGAACAAACAACGTTTCTGGCAGATTCTGCTACAGCTGTCATACCTCCCTGTTTTGGATTTAGATAAACATATCTACCATTACAATCAGTGCTAACTGAAAGGCCTAGATTTGTATTTTTTATCCTAATAACTCCTGCACTTTGACCAGGGCCTTGTACTGTATTTGTTCGTACTGTTGAATCATATTGATCATAAACATAACTCTTGTTTGTAATATTAGGTGCAGATAACATTTTGATTAAATCATTGTTAAAATCTTTAGAAATATTAATTTGATCAATTTCAAAATTATTTTTTTCAATAAAATATGCAGGTTGTTTGTAAGGCATATCATATTGTGGAGCGTCACCTCCTAGAACCAATGAGTCAACAGGAATGTTTGCAACAAGTTTATTATTTCGATAAACTTCAAACTTTTTAGTATTAGTTACTTCACCAATTTCACAACATAACATATCCCATTTCTCATAAATTCTTTCAAGTTCTTTTTCGTGACCTTTCTCAATAACTACCAACATTCTTTCTTGAGATTCAGAAAGTAAAATTTCATATGCATTCATACCATTTTCACGCAAAGGAACTTTATCTAAATCTACTTTTATTCCACATTTGCCTTTTGCAGACATTTCAGAACTTGAACACGTTATTCCAGCAGCTCCCATATCTTGCACACCAACCAACCATTTTTGCTTACACATCTCAAGGGTAGCTTCTAATAATAATTTTTCAGTAAAGGGGTCNCCTACTTGTACATTGGACTTCTTAGATTCAGACTCCTCTGTCAATTCATCTGATGCAAATGTTGCTCCATGAATACCGTCTCTTCCAGTTTTTGCACCAACTATAAAAACAGGATTACCTACACCCTCAGCCGTAGCGCTTGCCGTAAATCTAGTGTCAACAACTCCTAATGAAAATGCATTTACTAATGGATTGCCTGAATATGAATCTTCTATTACTACTTCGCCTCCCAAGGTGGGAATTCCTAAACAATTAGAATAATCTCCTATACCTTTTACAACATGGTCTAATAAAAAGCGGTTTCTGTTATTAGTGAGAGATCCAAAACGCAAGGAATTCATGGAAACTATAGGTCTTGCACCCATAGTAAAAATATCTCTCATTATACCTCCAACACCTGTTGCCGCTCCTTGGTATGGCTCGACTGCTGAAGGATGGTTGTGCGACTCGATTTTAAAGGCTGTAGCAAGATTATTACCTAAATCTACTAGGCCTGCATTTTCTTCCCCAGCATCAACTAATAATTTCCCTCCTGATCTAGGTAAGGTTTTTAACATTTTTATTGAACTTTTATAAGAACAATGTTCTGACCACATTACAGAAAATATACCTAATTCAACATAATTTGGGTCTCTATCTAATATTTCTTGTATGTACGAATATTCATCTGAACTAATTCCATGTTCTTGTATTATCTGATCTGTAATTTCTGGATATTCTATATCAAGATTCATTGTTAAACCCTTTCTAGTTTAGCTGTGAAATGTCTTAATGTTCTACTTTCATAGATTATATTAAGTCCCTTAATTTTATGTACATTAGATTTTATTTTTTTCATAACTTCTATAACATAATCAATATGACTTTGGGTATAAGTTCTTCTTGGAATTGCAAGCCTAACCAATTCATTTTTGGAATAAAACGGCTCGCCATTTTTATCATTGCCTCCAAACATTAAACTACCAATTTCTGAAGTTCTGATTCCTCCGTCAATGTACATTTGGCATGCTAATGCTTGACCAGGATAATTTTCTACAGGAATATGTGGTAAGAATTTTTTTGCATCAATATATATTGCATGTCCTCCAGTCGGATTAATTATGGGTATATCCATTGAATTTAATTTCTCACCTAAATATTTTGTAGATTGTATTCTATATTTTAGGTAATCTTCCTCTAAAACTTCTTTTAAGCCGTATGCTATAGCTTCTAAATCTCTACCAGACAAACCTCCGTATGTTGGAAAACCTTCAGTTAGTATTAATAAATCTTTCTTTTTTTGCGCTAATTGATCATCATTTGTGCAAAGAAATCCTCCGATGTTTGCAATTGCATCTTTTTTTGCGCTAACAGTGCAACCATCAGCATACGAGAACATTTCCTGAACTATTTCTTTTATTGAAGTATTATGATAACCTTTTTCATTAATTTTGATAAAATAGGCATTTTCAGCAAATCTACATGCATCTAAATAAAATGGAATGTTATATTTTTTTGCAATACTGGAAACTTTATTAATATTTGCCATAGAAACTGGCTGCCCACCTCCAGTATTGTTAGTTACAGTTAACATGATTATAGGGACTTTTGATAAATCAGTATTTTGTAGAAAATTTTCTAATTTATCAGTATCCATATTCCCTTTAAATGGATAGTTTGATTCAAAATCACTTGCCTCCTCACAAACAAAATCAATTGGATTAGCATTTACTTCAAGTATATTTGCTCTAGTAGTATCAAAGTGGTTATTACTTGGTATTGAATCACCATCTTTAGCGATGGTAGAAAATAATATTCTTTCAGCTGCTCTTCCTTGATGAGTTGGAATTACATTTTTATAACCCATTAAATCTTTAATTGTAGACTCAAACAATAAAAAACTATCGCTTCCTGCATAAGATTCATCTCCAAGCATTACCCCTGCCCATTGTTTACTACTCATTGCTCCTGTGCCTGAGTCTGTCAACAAATCAATTATTACATCTTGTGCTTTTATGAGAAATAGATTATTGAAGGCTTTCTCCAAAATTATTTTACGTTCAGAAGAAGTATTCATTTTGATTGGTTCTACGGACTTAATTCTAAATGGTTCTATTATAGTTTTCAATTACATGCTCACTTTCAAAATAATGTTAAATCTTCATTGAAATTATCATTTTTACTAACTTCATTTGCATCTTCTGTTTCATTTTTATCAACAAGATCATTCAAGTTATCGTTCACACCATCAATAAATTTAAAACTGCTCATCCTCAATAAGGAAGGTAATTTATTACCTGAGGCTTTCCATCCCTTAATGTCAATGAATTCTTTGACTAAAATTAATTTTTCTTTCTTTTCCCCACTTTTAGTTCTGTAAGAAAAATTTAAAGTAGGGTTTTGATTGACTGTTCCCTTTATAAATTTAGAACCTCTCGAATCATCAATAAAAGAAAACATTCTATCAACTAAATTGGTTTCTATTTTAAATCTTTTTAAGTAGTAAGATTTTTTTGAACCAATATAATGTAAACATGTAATGAGCTCATCTGAACTAAACTTTTTAAAAATTTCAATATCTGTTAGATTAAATCTTCGATTTAAATCAATATTAGTAAGTTCGTATTGACCAGATTTATAAATGATTAATAGTTGATTATCTGCTTCAAATCTACCTATTAAATCACCTCTTTCATCATAATTTAATTTTCCGATATCTTTATCAAACCAAACTTTTTTACCTCCAAAAGTTGAACTTCCAATCTCTGATTGAGTTATTTTTCTTATTGGATATTTTGTTAATATATTACCCTTAGATAATCTATTTTTAATAATAACTTCACTAAAATCATATTCAAATTCTTTCTTCTTTGCTTTTGCTTTGAAATGTAGATTAACTTTAATTATTTCAGATTCACTATTAGGATTTCCGGTTATGTATAAAATTTTACTTTTTTCAATATTCTTAGCAACAGGGTAAATTTTATCTCTCACAATTGACTCTATTGAAAATCTCTTTATATAAGATTTTTTATCTGATTCATTCAAATAAACAAGATTATATATCATGTGTCTATCTTTTTTCTTCCATAATCCTGCATAAACTATATCTTTACCAACAAACTTTTTTTCATCTACTTTAGTCACTATGTAAGAACCATCTTTTAGAAAAATTATAATGTCATCAAATTCTGAGCACTCACATAACAATTCTTTATCTTTTAAAGAAAAACCACAAAAACCTTGCTCATAGTCAATATAAAGTTTTTTATTAGTTAAAGCTGCCTGCTTAACTTTTATTGTATCAAATTTTTCAACCTTCGTCTTCCTTGCTTTATCAGTTCCATACTTCTCTAAAATTTTTTCAAAAAATCTTATCGTATATTCTTTTATATGAACGATATGATTTGTGACCTCATCAATATTGTTGTTTAAATAAATTAATTTATCTTTTGTTTTATCAATATCATATTTCGAAATTTTCTTTATTTTTAATTCTGTTAAATGAATAATATCATCTTGAGTTAAGGGCTTTTTCAATTTTGCAATAAATGGTTTTAATGCGGTTTTAATGATATCTATAACTTCTTCCCATTCAGTTGCATCTTCAATCATTCTATAAATCTTATTTTCAATAAATATTTTTTCTAAAGATAAAAGGTGCCATTTATGTTCTAAGTCTGATTTTTCTAATTCGAGTTCGCTTTTTAATAAATTTCTTGTTTGGTAAACAGAATCTGNAAGAACTTCATTTACGTTTGTAAATACTGGCTTATTATTTTTAATAATACAACAATTTGGAGAAATAGAAATTTCACATTGAGTAAATAAATATAATCCATCAATTGTTTTATTTGGAGATATTCCTTTTGGTAAATTAATTGTAATATTAACATCCTCAGCAGTATTATCTTCAATGTTCTTGATTTTGATTTTTCCATTTTCATTTGCTTTTAAAATCGAATCTATTAGCGATCCTGTAGTTACAGTATAAGGAACACTTTTTATGATAATCTGATCCTTTGAAGATATTTCAATTTCACTTCTCAATCTTACTTTACCGCCCTTTTTTCCCATTTTATAATCATCTANATCTATGAATCCACCATTTTCAAAATCTGGCACAATTCTGTATGTTTTTTCATTTAAAATTGCAATTGAGGCTTTTAAAAGTTCTTGAAAATTATGAGGAAGAATTTTAGTTGACAAACCAACTGCTATACCATCAACACCATTTAATAAAAGTATTGGAAACTTCATACTAAGTGCTACNGGCTCCTTGTTTCTACCNTCGTATGAATCTTGANATGNTGTTAATCTTTTATTNATAGATATATCNACTGCAAAATTAGATAGTTTTGCNTCAATATATCTTGGTGCTGCTGCTTTATCACCTGTTCTTACATCTCCAAAATTTCCTTGAGTTTCAATTAGCATGCTTCTATGAGTTAAATTAACCAAAGCATCACCAATTGAAGCATCTCCNTGCGGATGATATTTCATGCTATGTCCAATAATATTGGCAACTTTATGAAATCTATTGTCGTGCATTTCAAACATGGAATGAAGTATACGTCTCTGGACTGGCTTTAAGCCATCTTCAAGTTTAGGGACCGCTCTTTCTAGTATTACATAAGAAGCATAATCTAAGTACCACTCTTCATAAAATTTATCTAAATATTTCATTTGATATTACTTTCATTTATCATCTCTTCATGCTTTAAATTATTGATAATAAATTCTTGTCTTGACTGAGTATTTTTTCCCATGTAATAACTGACAACATCAGAAATATCAGATTCTTTATTAATTATAATCGGTTCTAATTTCATATCTTTACCAATAAACTCTTTAAACTCATAAGGTGATATCTCTCCAAGACCTTTAAAGCGTGTTATTTCAGATGAATTGCCCAATTTATTTTTTGCAAAAATCATTTCATCATCAGAGTAACAGTAAATAGTTTCTTTTTTATTCCTAACTCTAAATAGTGGAGTCTCTAATATAAATAAATGACCTTTTTTAATCAATTCTGGAAAAAATTGTATGAAAAAAGTTATCAAAAGAAGTCTAATGTGCATGCCATCTACATCTGCATCAGTTGCAATTACAACTTTGTTGTAACGAAGTCCTTCAATACCATTTTCAATATTTAAGGCATGTTGTAAAAGATTAAATTCTTCATTTTCGTAAACAACTTTCTTTTTCATACCAAGCGTATTTAACGGTTTGCCTCTTAAACTAAAAACTGCCTGAGTCATTACATTTCTCACTTTTGTTATTGATCCACTTGCAGAATCTCCCTCTGTTATAAATATAGTTGAGTCTTTTGATTCTAAAGTATCTTTTTTATCATTAAAATGAAATTTGCAATCTCTAAGTTTTTTATTGTGCAGATTTGCTTTTTTACTTCTTTTCGCTGCAATTTTTCTAATGCCTGCTAATTCTTTTCTTTCTTTCTCAGACTGTAAAATTCTTTGATATAAGGATTCAGCTGTATCTGGATTTTTGTGTAAAAAATTATCTAATTCATTTTTTATAAAATCATTAAAAGCAACTCTAATTGTAGGTCCTTCAGGTCCCATATCAAGTGAGCCTAATTTTGTTTTTGTTTGTGATTCAAATATAGGATTTTGAACTTTTATACTTATAGCAGCTACAATTGATGCTCTAATATCTACTGCATCTAAATCTTTTTTAAAAAAATCTCTGATTGTTTTTGTCAAAGTTTCCTTGAAAGCAGTAAGGTGAGTGCCTCCTTGGACTGTATTTTGACCATTTACAAATGTATAGTATTCCTCTCCATACTGGTTACTGTGTGTAAAAGACACTTCTATATCACCATTTTTTAAATGAATTATTGGATATTTAATTTTTTCTACATTTACTTTTGACTCAAGTAAATCTCTTAAACCATTTTCTGAAAAATATCTTTTACTATTTAAATAAATCGATAAACCTGAGTTTAAATAAACATAATCTAATATTCTTTCTTCTATATAATTGGTTTGAAATTCATAATTTCCAAAAATGTCTGTATCAGGTATAAATTCTATTTCAGTTCCATTAGTTGATGAATCTTTAACCACATTAAAATCTTCAATAAGTTCACCTCTTGAGAAATCTACTTCTTTTTTTTGACCATCTCTAATTGAAAAAACTTTAAATGATTCAGATAATGCATTTACTGCTTTTGTACCAACACCATTTAAACCTATTGATTTTTTAAATGCTTCTGAATCATATTTACCTCCTGTATTTATCTGAGAGACGCACTCTAAAACTTTTCCCAGCGGGATTCCTCTACCGTAGTCTCTAATAGTAACAGATTTATCTTTAATCTTTATATCAATTTTTTTTCCATAACCCATAACGAACTCATCAATACTGTTATCAATGATTTCTTTCAATAATACATATATACCGTCATCAGAAGATTTACCTGAACCCAATTTTCCAATATACATGCCAGGTCGTTGCCTTATGTGTTCTTTCCAATCTAATGATTTGATAGAACTTTCGTCATAAATAGGATTTTTACTCATTGTATTTTAGCGATTTAGGAATAGTGTAAAGTGAATATTGCTCAAAAACATACCTTTAATATAATACACCTTATAATAAATTCACGAGCAGATTTTTAATTTTTTTACCTTGAATTTCCTGACCAATGAAGTTTTTCTTTAAGAGTTTTTATATAACTATAATAAGGCATAAAAATAATTTTTGCACAAATACTTGCTTTGGATACAATGATTTTATCATTAATATTTAGATCTTTTCTAATTTGGCCATCAATGGTTAAAGAGGCTCCAACGAATGATTTAGAAAACTCTATTTTAATTAAAGAGTCTTTTGGTAGTACAATTGGTCTTGCAGAAAGACTATGTGACGAGATTGGTGTTATAGTTAAAACATCCAAATCCGAATGAACTATTGGACCTCCAGAAGATAATGAATAGGCAGTTGAACCTGTAGGAGTGCATATGATAATACCATCACCTTCATAATCATTAATATGTTCATTTTTATTAGAAACAATTGTTTTGAGAACCCTTCCTGAATTTCCATGATCAATTACAACATCATTAAAACTATAAAAAACCTTATTTGGTTGTGATTCTTTGTGAATTTTAAGTAAAATTTTATTTTTAATTTCAAACTCATTAGCAACAAAATGATTGAGTGCTTTTTTTAGAGTTTCCTCTGTTGACATTGCTAAAAAACCAAGATTGCCAATATGAATGCCTAAAACAGGTATTTGTTTGCCTTCTAACTTTCTAATTGTAGATAGTATGGTTCCATCACCGCCAATACTGAAAACATAATCTGATTGACTTATGCAATTTTCAAAAGAATCTATTTCAATATTCGAATCAGACACTTTTAAACTCTTATCATTTAAAAAATCATCTGAAAGTAATAATTTAAAATTTTCATTTTTGGAAAAATAATCTGAAATTTTTGATATTATAGGAAAAAACTTATTTTTTCTAAAGTTTCCTGTTAAAGTGATGGTTTTATTTTTCATAATTTGTTTCTATTATATCTCCGTTTTCATCTTTTATTAACTTTGTCATTCTTTGATTTGCGTGATCTAATCTGGATTTGCAGATTTCTGTTAATCTATTTGCTTTTTCGTATAAATCTACCATCTCCTCTAATGGTGTTTGATCATTTTCTAATTTGGATAATATTTGCTCCAACTCTTTTATGCCCTGTTCAAAAGTTATGTGATTTTCATTATCTATCATAATATTCCTTATTTTTTATAAACCTTTGTTTTTATTGTTCCATCTTTCAATTTTACATCTAATTTATCATTAGTATCAACTTGTTTAATAGATTTTATAAGCTGTCCATTTTTATAAATTATAGAATATCCCCTTTTTACAATGTTATCAGGATTTAAACTCTTCGCAAGATTTGAGAAATATATGAGTTTATCTTGATAGTTTGCTATTTGATAATTTATTTTTTGAACTAAAGTATCATCAATATTTTTTAATGATATCATTGATTGATTAATTTTATTTTTTATTTTTTCTATTGATATAGAATCTTTCATTCTGGTTAATTTATCATTATGATTATTTAAAATATATTTAATTTTATGCAATCCATGTCTTTTCTCTACATTTTTCATGTAATCGATATTAGCATGAATTTTATTATTTATAATATTAAAAATTTTATCTGAGAAAAAATCTATATTCTGTAAACATTGGTCAACAGATGGAGCAATAATTTCTGCAGCAATCGAAGGTGTTCCTGCTCTCTTATCAGCAACATAGTCTGAAATAGTAATATCAGTTTCATGACCTACTGCTGAAATTATTGGTATTTTTGATTTATATATGCAATAGGCTAGTTGCTCATTATTAAAGCACCACAAATCCTCAAGAGAACCACCTCCTCTTGCAATGATTATAGTATCAATATAATTATTTTCATTATATAAATTAAAATCTTCTATTGCAGAAATCAATTCAGAAACAGCCTCATCCCCCTGCATTCTACAATCTCTTATTACCACATCTAGATATGGCGAATTTCTACTAATAACATTTAATATATCTTTTATAACAGAACCAGATATTGATGTAATAATACCAATTTTTTTTGGATATTTTGGTAATGGTGTCTTTTTATCTTTATCAAATAAACCCTTTTTATGTAAATCTTTTTTTAAAGATTCAAATTTAGCCCATAAATCACCCTTACCTGATAATGATATACTATTAGCAATTAATTTTAGAGAGCCACCTTTAACCCAAAAAGAGGCTTTTCCTTTAACAAGCACCTCATCCCCTACTTTTGGATTAAAATTATTGATTTTTGATGCATAATAAAACATAGCACAAGGAAGCATGGCATTTTCATCCTTGATATTAAAATACATATGTCCATTTGGATTGACTGTTATTTGAGAAATTTCTCCTTTAACAGTTATATTTGAGAAATTAGACTCTACTAATTTGTTTATGTGTGTATTTACCTCTGAGACGGTAAAAATAAATTGTTTTGTCATGATATTTTAATTAAACAAAACTTAAGCACTAAAGATTATTTTTTCTTGTGTCTATTAGCTCTTAACCTTTTTTTTCTTTTGTGGGTATTCATTTTTTGTTTTTTTCTTTTTTTACCACAAGGCATTAGCGATTCTCCTTAAAATCCTCTTAAAAGTGATTGGTTAACTTCTTTTTTTAATATTTTTGAAACTTTAAATGATGGAACAAACCTTTCTTTCAAAATAACTTTTTCATTGGTTGCCGGATTTCTTGCTTCTCTTGCATTTCTTTTTTTAACAACAAAACTTCCAAAACCTCTAATATCAACTCTTTTGTTTTTCTTTAATGATGAAGCTATAGAATTAATTATACCTTCTAAAACCGCTTCAGTTTCAACTTTTGTCAAACCTGTAGCGCTAGATACCTCATTAACTATATCTGCTTTTGTCATATAAAATCCTCTAATTTATTTTAATAAAAGATAGCAAATATCTATATAAACTAATCAAAAATACAATATATTTTAATTTTTAGTTTTAATAACAAGATCTTGACCAACTTTAATTAAATCACTTTTTAAGTTATTCCATTTACGAATGTCTGTTATTCTTACGCCAAATTTATAAGATATTTTACTCAGTGAATCACCATATCGTACTTTATAATTAATTGTCTTTTTAACGTTTGTATTAATTTTTTCATATTCATTGGCAGATATAAAAATAATAAGTTTTTTACCCACATAAATAACATTATCGTTTTCTCTAATACCATTCCATTTCTTTATCTTTTTGATTGAAGTTCTGTATTTGGATGCTATTTCACTTAAAGTATCTCCAGTTCTAACTGTGTGATATATTTTTGTTGTGTTAGAAGTGTTTATTAAAGACTTAACATATTCATCATAACCTTGAGTTGGAATTTGCAATTTTTGACCAGGCTGTAAATACTTTTTTGCACTTATCCTATTCATTGAAGTTATATCTTGTATTTTTACTTTATATCTTTTTGATATTAAAGATAAATTTTCACCTCTTTTTACAGTGTGTTCTACGATAAGCAAACTTCTAGTTGTTTCTTCATTAAGAAGCGCATAAAGTGAATCAAAATCATCATAATTTTTATTTGCTGGTAATCTTAATTGATAATAAGAACTGTCTTTTTTTGGCTGTATAATACCTCTTTTTATCTCTGGATTATATATTTGTAATGTTTTTGGACTAACATTTGCAATTTCAGATATTTGATTAAAACTAAGTTGCTTATCTATGTTTTTGGTTATCCAAGTCATATCTGGTTCGCTATTTATTGTAAACCCATATTTTTCAGGGTTTTTATTAATTAAGAATATTGCTAAAATTTTAGGTACATAATTTCTGGTTTGACCTGGAAGTCTATTTAAGTCCCAAAAATTTGTAGAGTTAGATCTTTTAATTTCTTTTAAAACTCTTCCTGCTCCGCAATTATAAGCAGCAAATGCAAGATACCAATTTTCTCCATTTAAATCTTCAGGGTTTACTTTATCAAAAATAGCTTTTAAATCCTTCAAATATCTAGCAGCCGCATAAGTTGATTTAACAAAATCCATTCTTTCATCAATGAACCAGTTTTTTTCTAATCCATAAACTTTTCCTGTAGATGCAATAAATTGCCAAGGTCCTAATGCTTGAGCATATGATAAAGCTACAGGATTTAATCCACTTTCAATTACAGAAATGTAAAATATCTCTGGTGGAACGCCTTCCTCTTCCAAAATTGGTAACATTATTTTTTTGAATTTATTGATTCTGTTTAACCACATTTGAACACCTTTTTTTGCTCCGTTACTACTAAAGTATTTAACATTAGTGGCAACTTTACTGTTGAAAGTTATTGGTATATGACCATCAATAAATTCAACTGTCTCGTCAACAAATTCGACATCTTCCAATTCTTGCTTATAAAAATATGCTTGAAGTTTTTCTTTGAAAAGAGCCATAGATAAAGGTGATTCTAATCTATTAATAGATACTGATTTATTTTGATAATAATCAATGCTAGCGTTTAAAATCATATTGTATTCAATTCTTTTGTATTCATCATCCAGACTTAAGGAGTCTAAAAATTCAAAAGATGAAAATAATGATAGAAATTGAACCTCTGCTTCTGTTGTGTCAAGAGCTATATCATATGTGATTGCATCAGCAAAAGTTAATTTTGACTCCATTAATTGTTCATAAAATATATCATTTGATTTTGAGGGAATGAAAAATGCTTTATTAAAGTCAAGAGTATCTAATGAATCATCTTTAATTAATGAGTCTTTCAATTGTGATTGAATAATAGAGGATGTTTCTAATATAGAATCTTTTTCTATACCTGTAACTAGTGAATCTATATCTTGACTTAATATGAAAGAAAAAAATAAAATTAATATCATATTTATTCTACTATATCTTTTCCAAAATATGATCTAATTAAATCTGGCACAACAACTTTACCTTGCTT
>PARL01000027.1 GCA_002711465.1 Fidelibacterota bacterium
ATGCAGGTTTCACTGTTTCTACTGGTGGAGAAACTGTACTTGGATTTTCTTTCACTGGAGGTTTCATTCCTGCAGGAAGTAGTGGTGTATTGACAAACTTATCAGGAACTATGCCTACAGACCTTTGTTTATCCTTAGGTACGGGTGCTATATCTGATGTTTCAGGTAATGCAATGGATTATACATTTGGTGAATCTGATTGTGATTATGTAGTTCCATGTGAAGAGGATGTTGATAATGATGGTATTTGCGATGATGTTGATGATTGTGTTGGTGAATATGATGAGTGTGGTGTTTGTAATGGTGATGGAAGTTCATGTAATACAGAACCAATGCTTGGTTTTGGTAACTGGGACGCAGAAAATTTAATGTTAGACATCAATGTTACTGTTGGTGATGTTGATTTAGCTGGATTTCAGTTTGGTTTAACTGGAGTATCTGTTGCAGCAGCAGCAGGGGGTCTTGCTGAAGAAAATGGATTTACAGTATCATCAAGTCCAAATATTGTAATTGGTTTTTCATTAACAGGTACAACAATTCCTGCTGGAAGTTCAGGCATTCTAACATCCTTAATGTTAGCAAGTGTTGATGACTTAGAAGGTTGTATAGTTGATGTTGTATTATCTGATCCTGCTGGTGGATCAATTGTTGAAGATTATATGATTGGTGATTGTATTATTGTAGGCGAAGTTGTAGAAGGTTGTACAGATGAATCTGCTTGTAACTATGATGATGCAGCAAACACAGATGATGGGTCATGTACTTATCCTGAAGAAAATTTTGATTGTGATGGCAACTGCGCTGTAGAAGAAGATTGTACAGGCGAATGTGGTGGAGATGCAATTATTGATGAATGTGGTGTTTGTGAAGGGGATAATACTAGTTGTTTAAATGTTGTTTATTTTGGTGCAGTTACTGAATCTGATACAGGAAATAGTATGGAAATTTGGTTGTCTTCTGTAACAGATGTTGCTGGATTTCAATTTGATGTAACAGGTGTAAGTGTTAATGATGCTTCTGGTGGTGTTGAGGATTTAGGCTGGACTGTTAGTTTTAATGAATCTGGAACAATAATTGGATTTTCATTAACAGGAGACGTGCTAGCACAAGGAGAACATCTTTTAACTGTTTTAGACTTTGGTTTCACTGATACTGAAGCATGTTTAACATTTGAGAATGATGGCGCGCTTGCTGATTCAGAAGGTAATACATTACCATCTGCGACAGGTGATTGTTACACATTTACTTCAGTAGTTGCAGGTTGTACTGATGATATGGCATGTAACTATAATATGGATGCAAACTTAGATGATGGTTCATGTACTTATCCAGAAGATAACTTTGACTGTGAAGGTAACTTTATAGCAACTCAGGTTCAAATCATTCATAACTCTGCTAGTCCAACTGTAGATGTTTATGTTGATGGTGGTTTAGCAATTGAAAATTTTGAATACAGAACTGCTACTCCGGTATTAGTATTACCAACATCTTTCACAGTAGGAATTGCTCCTGCTGATGGTGAGGTGATTGCAGAGTTTCCATTTGAACTTGATGAAGGTGGTTCTTATGCTGTGGTTGCTACAGGTTTACTTGGTAACGAAGATACTCCATTTGGTTTAGCTGCAACAGGTACTACATTTGGAGCTTCAGACAATGGATTAGTTGGTTTAGAAGTTTATCATGGTTCAACAGATGCTCCTGCTGTAGATGTACAAGCAGATGCAAATGCGGGTACTGTGTTAATATCTGATTTAGCTTATGGGGAATTCTCTGGTTTTGCTGAGGTTCCAGCGGCAGATTATACACTTGGTATAGCTCCAACTGGTGGTGATGCAATTGCAGCGTTCTTAGCTCCATTATCAGGACTTGGTGGTGGAAGTGCGGTTGTTTTTGCTTCAGGATTTTTAAGTGGTGATGATCCTGCATTTGGATTGTTTGCTGCATTAGCCGATGGTTCTGTTCTTGAATTACCTGCTGTTGCTGCAGACTGTTCTGGTACATGGGGTGGTGATAACTATATTGTATGTGAAGATGGTTCACTAGTTTGTGAAGAAGGAGATTGTCCTGTATCTAATGCAGTAATGATTGGTTTTGGTGAAGTAACTGATGGTGATTTAGAAATTACTTATGATACAAACGCAGATATTGCTGGTTTCCAATTTACTGTATCAGGCCTTACTTTATTAGAGGCAGGTAGTGGTGCAGCAGCCGAAGCTGGATTTACAGTTTCTGTTGGAGCAACTACAGGTATTGTTATAGGTTTTGCATTTGATGGTTCAACAATACCAGCTGGTGCAGGAATATTAACAAAATTAATGGCTTGGAACCCTGATGCTAACACTGAAGCATGTCTTAGTGATGTTATCATATCTGATACAAACGGTGGAAGTTTTCCTGATGTGATGATTGGTGAATGTGCTGACATATCAGTATTAAATATTTCTGATGAGTTGCCAGGTGAGTATAGTTTATCTCAAAACTATCCAAACCCATTCAACCCAACAACAAACATTAGTTTTTCAGTGGTGAATTCTGGAGAAGTGTCATTAAAAGTTTATGATCTTTCTGGAAAAGAAATTAACGAATTAACTGATAATTTCTATACTCCTGGAATCTATAATGTAATTTGGGACGCTACTGATTTTAATGGTAATCAGGTATCGTCAGGAATTTATATTTATCAATTAAAATCAAATGATGGTATTTTATCTAACAGTATGATTTTAATGAGATAATAATTTCTTGAAACATTGATTAAAGGCCATCATTTAATAAGTGATGGCCTTTTTTATTATGAAAAAAAATTCTCTTATATTCTTAATATTTATATCATTTATAATTTCTTTCTATAATTATGATTATGATGATTGGTTTTATATAATTGATCCACAAAATATTAAATCAATTACACAGGATTCATTTAATATACATTTTTTAGCTGAAAATGGAATTTTTTCATACGATTTAATAACAGAAGAGTTCTTCTATAATGTTAATTTATCTTATGATTTATCAGATGATAAAAAATATTTAATACATTATGAAAAATCAAATGATTATTTTTTCATATTAACAAAAAAATATATTTTATATAAATCTAGTGTTAGTTCCTATTGGAATGAAAAGAGATTATCAGATTTTAACATTCCATCTATTAACTCTGTCAAAAACATTGGTTTTAATAGTCAAAATATTTTCATTGAAAGTAAAAATAATTATAAGATAATTGATATCTTTTCAATGATTTATGACACTCAAAATAATATTGAAGGATACTCAAATATTAATTGGATAAATAATGATTTATCGTCTTTAGATTTAACAGATTTTTATACTTTTGGAGATGATAGAATCAGTAAAAACTATATTTTTGATGAAGCGGGTATAGATCATTATGTCACAAGTTCTATTTATGATAAATATGATAATTTATGGATCGGAATGAATACAGGTGCTATTTATAAAGTTGAAGATTCATCATATGAAATAAATAGATTAAACGTAGGTCCTAGATTAGATTTTATATCAAACATTTTTAATGATCAAGATGGTAATTGGTATTTTATGGATAATTATTTTAAACGTACTGGAGAAATTGATCCAGGTTTTAATGGCTATATTTTATCAATATGGAATGAAAATGATAACAGTTGGGAACATATTCCAAAAAATGACAATATGCTTTTAAATGATATTACAATAAATAGTATAAAGAAGTATGAAAAATACATCATTCTTGCAACATTTGATGGTTTAATCATTTATGATAGTGAAAATAAATACTGGTTTCACAATTATAAATTTTTAAATGCAGCCAATAGAGTTATTTGGGATTTAGATTTTTATTATGATAAAATTTACCTTTCAACAAATAATGGTGTTGTTGAATGCAATTTTACTATTAATAACGGTAAATTTAAGATTTATTATAACGACAAGATGTTTAGTAATTCAGAAATATATGACTTAAAAATTCAAAATGATGAATTATTTTTAGCTACATCTGAAGGATTATTTAATTACAATGTGGAACTTGACGAAATAACTATAATTGACAGTAAAGTGTATTACAATATTGAAATATTTGATACACATGTTTTAGGTTCAAACAAAAATTTATGGTATATTGATGATTCTGGTAGAGAACTTATATCAAATAGAATTGAAGATTTTAACGTTAGTGATGATAAGGATAGAGTATGTGGAAAAAATCGTTCTGAAATCATAATAATTGATTTAAAAACAAAAAATGAATGGTCCATAAGGTTGAATGATATAGGTAAAAATAACTTTATTTACACTATTGATTGTGATAATGATTGGTTGTGGTTTTCAAGTGATTTTGGAGTTTCATATTTTAAATGGAGTAATTATGAAAAATAAATTTATTTTATTTTTTTCAATTTTTTTGATTTCGTGCTCAATTAAAAAAGATGATATTATTTATGATGGTACGATGAGTTTTTGGACAAAAGACGTTAGTGAAATTGAGTTGGTAATGTCTTACGTTATGAATACTGAGGACTACAGAAAATTAAAAAGGCTAGATGGTTCAGAAAAAATTATTTTTTTAGATGATTATTGGAAAACTATAGATCCAGATATTTCAACTGATAAAAATGAGTTATTTGATGAACTTAGTAATAGAGTATTAGAATCTAAAGATTTATTTTCAGGAATTGATGGCGGGTTATTATCTGATAGAGCTCGTATATATATTATGTACGGACCTCCTTCTGACGAATTTAAAACTAGTAGTTATACTAATAATAATATTGAAATTTTGGTCTGGAAATATAAAAGTGGCTATGAATTTAATTTTATTATTGATAGCTTTGGTCGATACAAATTAATTAATAATTAATATTTACATATTTATGTGGGATTTAATATTTAATAGAAATAAAAAAAATTTACCAAATTACTTTTCTTTTTCTCAAATAAGTTCATTCGAAATGTGCCCTATGCAATATAAATTAGTTTATATTGATGGGGTTAAAAGAAAATACGAGAGTATAGAATCTTTTATGGGCAAAAGAGTTCATGGTGTATTAGAATGGCTTTACAAACCTGAGAACAAAGAAAAAATAATCAATTTTGATAAAATATGTGAAGAATATGATAAAGGTTGGGTAGATAAATGGAGTTCTAATATTTTTGTTGTAAATGTTAAATACAACAGAAAAGAAAAAAAATATGAATTTCCTATACTTTCTGATAAAGAATTAGAAAGAAAACATAACTTGTTTTATAGTATTGGAAAAGAGTGCTTGTCAAACTACTATAAAGATTTTTATCCTTTCGACCAAAGTGTATTTGGAAGAGAACTTGAACTTACATTTAATGTTAAAGAATATGATAAAAGTTCTGAGCCAAAATTTGATAAAGTTACAGGTGATTGTATTTTAGATGCAGAACCTATTGAAGAGTATCCATTTAAGGGAATAATTGATAGGATTGATAAGCCATATGAAAAAAAATGGGAAATACATGATTATAAAACTGGAAAAAGATCTAAAAATTACAGTCAATTACAAAATGATTATCAATTAGCTTTATATCAAATTGGAGTTAAACAAAATTTTAAAGATGTAGGAGAAATTAATTTAATTTGGCATTCTTTGAGACACAATACTAATATAACTATATCTCATAATGATAAGCAGTTATTTAGACTAGAAAAAAAAATAGTTGGTGTCATTAAAAAAATTAAAAAAGCTATTACTAATCTTGATAACTTTAAACCAAAATTAGATCATAAAAAATCAACAATGTGCAATTGGTGTCCAGTTTGGGATGAATGTGAGGCAAAAACAGGTTTACCAAATCCTTCTCTTAGTAATTTAATTAAAATTAATCCAAAATAATTTAAATGAAATTAAAAATAGTATCTCCTAAAACAAAAATTCAATATGAAAGTTATTATTTTTTTAGATGGAAACTTTTAAGAAAACCCTTAAATAAAGAAATTGGAACGGAAAAAGATTTACTGGAAGACAGTTCTATTCATAGAATGGTTATAGATAATAATGATATAATTGCTGTTGGAAGATTACATCATAATAGCTCAAATGAATCTCAAGTTAGATATTTTGCTGTTGATGAAAATTTTAGAAGACAAGGTATGGGTTCTTATTTGATGGAAGATTTAGAAAATCTAGCAAAAAAAGCAAAAAGAAAAGAAATAATTTTAAATGCCAGGGAAAATGCTGTGAATTTCTACAAAAGTATTGGCTATAAGATCATTCAAAAATCATACATTCTTTTTGATAAAATTCAACATTATGAAATGAAAAAAGTTCTTTAATTTTCAAAAATTATATAAATTTAAATACGTATTTTTACAATAAATTCAGGGAGCCAATCATGAAAATATCTACTATTATTCTCATTCTTTCATCATTTATTTTATCGCAAGGTTATTATTCAGAAGGTGACATCGTTTCACAAGAGGATCAGTTTTATAGTGTGCCAACTTGTTTTGCTGGTAATGGTTATAATCTTAATGAAAATTGGAAATTAGCAGATTGGAATGCAGATTATAATGGTGGAAGTTATAATGTTATTTTTATGGATATTCAAGCTGGCTGGTGTCCTCCATGTGTTGGTTGGACTGAATTGTATGGACAAATACATTATGACTATGCTGACAACAATCATGTTAAATTTATTACAGCTTTATTTGATGAAGATTCAGAAGAAGATAATGATGATTGGCCTACATGTTCTCAATGGGGACAATTGCCTGGTAATAGCATAGACAATCTAGTATCTGCTCAAATTGTTGATGATAATAATCTTGGATTATTTAATATGTTTAATTCAGAGAATGCTATCCCAAGCACAGTATGGCTTGGCCATGATATGAAAGTTCATAAATTAGGAAATAATTTAGGTCAATGGCATATAAACTATTATATTGGCCAAATGCTTGAACTATGCGGCTCTTTATGTGCTCCAGTGCTTGGAGATGTAGATGATGATGGGTCACTAAACATAGTTGATATTGTGATAATCGTTGATTTGGTTATTAATAATTCTTACTTATCAAATGCAGACGCAAATGAAGATGGATATTTAGATATTTTAGATATTTTAATCTTAGTTGATACTATATTAAATTAGTATAATTATAACTTAATAAAGTGAGTCATTCTCTAGAAAAAATTGCCTTTCACACTCTTGGCTGTAAATTAAATTTTTCAGAAACATCAACGATGGCTAGAGATTTTATAAATCAAGGTTACTCAATTGTTAAAGATTTTGAAAATGCTGATATTCATGTTATAAATACTTGTTCAGTTACTGACAAAGCAGATAAAAAAGCAAAAAAAATTATTAATAAAATTATACAAACAAGCAGTAATCCTTTTATTACGGTTTTAGGATGTTATGCACAATTAAAGCCTGAAGAAATAGCAGAAATAAATGGAGTTAATTTAGTTATAGGTGACAAAGAAAAGTTAAATGTCGATAAACATGTTTTAGAAAACTACAATAAAGATTCTACAAGAATTATTCATTCATCAATAGAAAATTCAACACAATTTACCTCCTCTTTTTCAGTAAACGATAGAGTCAGATCATTTTTAAAAATTCAAGATGGATGTGATTATCCATGTACTTATTGTACAATTCCAAAAGCCAGAGGAAAAAGCCGAAGTGATACACAAACAAACATTTTAAAAAACATTAAAATTCTTGAAAATAATAATATATCTGAAGTTGTTATAACAGGAGTTAATATTGGGGATTATGGAAGAGCAAAATTAGATGGAAGTTTACTAGATTTACTGGTAAAAATTGATAAGGAATCACAAATTAGTAGATATAGAATTTCATCAATTGAACCTAATTTATTAACAAAAGATATTATAAATTTTATAAATGATAGTAATAAATTTTTACCACATTTTCATATTCCACTACAATCAGGTAATGATAGAATACTAAAATTGATGAAAAGAAAATACAACACAAATATGTATAGAAAAAAAATTGATTTGATTAGATCAACAATTAAAGATGCTTGTATAGGTTTAGATGTAATTGTTGGTTTTCCAAATGAATGTCCTGATCAATTTTTGAAAACCTTTAATTTTATAGAATCTTTAGAAATTAATTATATGCATATTTTTTCATATTCAAATCGTTCTGGTACAATTGCATCAAATATGAAAAATCAAGTTTCAAAAGATGATAAAATCTCAAGAAGTAGGTCTTTGCATAAACTTTCCGATTTTAAAAGATTTAACTTTTATAAATCAAATATTGGAAAAATTAAAAAAGTATTGTTTGAAACAGAAATTGAGAATGGATATATAGTTGGATTTTCTGATAATTACATTAGAGTTAAAGTAAAAGGTGATAGAAGTATGTTGAATAAAATTTTTAATGTAAAATTATTATTTATTGAAAATGATAAAGTAATTGGAGAAATCTATTGAAAAAAAAACCTTTTATTGGAATTGCAGGTAATATTGGTGTCGGTAAAACCACTTTCACAAAAATGGTATCTGAGAAATTGAATTTAAATCCATATTATGAATCAGTTGATGATAACCCTTATTTATCAGATTTTTATGCAGACATGGAAAGATGGAGTTTCAATTTACAAATTTATTTTTTACAGCATAGATTTCGGCATCATATGGAAATTGTCAATAATAATAAAGGAGTAATTCAAGACCGAACAATTTATGAGGACTTTTCTATCTTTGCACTTAATTTGTACGAAATGAAAATTATGTCAGAAAGAGATTGGTTAACCTACAAAGATTTATTTCAAAATATGACTCAATTTTTAAAAAAACCTGATTTGATTATTTATCTTAAAGCATCAACAGATACATTGATAGGGAGGATAAAAAATAGAAATCGAGGCTATGAAAAAGATATGAATCAAGAATATTTACATAAATTAAACATCTACTATAAGAGGTGGTTTTCTCAAAATCTTGATTATAATGTTTTAGAAATTGATACAAATAATTTCAATATTTTTAATGATAGGGATAAGTTTGATAAAATTTGCGATGATATAAATTTTAAACTTGATAAATTATAATTATGAAAAAGTCTATTGTTGTCTTTGCTTCAGGCACTGGTTCAAATTTTAAAAATATTATAAAAAAAATTAAACTACATAGATTAAATGCTCAAGTTAATTTACTGGTTTCAAATAACTCAAATTGTAAAGCAATAGATTTTGCAAAAAGAAACAATATAGAAACATTCGTTTATAATTCTAAAATATATCCAAATGATTTAAATCAAGATATTTTATTACAAAATTTGAATCAATATAAAGTTGACTTAATATTACTTGCAGGTTATATGAAAAAAATATCAAAAACTATTGTAAGGTTTTACAAAAATAAAATTTTAAATATTCATCCCTCACTTCTACCAAAATATGGTGGTAAAGGATTTTATGGAATGAAGGTTCATGAGGCAGTTTATAAAAATCAAGATAAAAAATCTGGAGCAACTGTACATTTTGTTGATGAAAATTATGATACAGGACCAATTTTATTGCAGAAAGAAATAAGTTTATTACCCAGTGAAAACTCATTAACAATTGCAAAAAAAGTATTAGATATTGAACATGAAATTTATTTTCAAGGAGTAAGTTTGTTTTGCAGCGATAAAATTCATTGGAAAAAAGGTAAATTATTAATAGAGGAATAAATAAATTGAAAAAAGCATTAATTAGTGTATGGAACAAAGACAAAATTATTGATTTAAGCAAATTTTTAGTAAAAAATGATTTTGAAATAATATCAACTGGAGGCACAAAAAAAATTCTTGAAGATAATCAGATTAAAGTTACATCTATTTCAGAAGTGACTAATTTCAATGAAATTATGAATGGAAGAGTAAAAACGTTGCATCCTAAAATATTTGGAGGCATACTAGCTGATAAAAACAATGAAAGTCACTTAGAAGATTTAAAAAGTATAGATTCAACTATTATAGATCTAGTTGTTGTTAATTTGTATCCATTTGAAGACATGTCCAAAAATTCTGATTTATCTTTTGATAAACTAATAGAATATATTGATGTAGGTGGCCCATCAATGCTTCGCGCTGCGGCAAAAAACTTTCAATCTGTTATAGCTTTGTGTAATCCTGCTCTTTATGAAAATTTTATGATAGAATATTCTAAAAATTCTGGAATTATTGATTACGAAAGTAGAAAAGAATATGCAAAACAAGTTTTTCTAGAAACATCAAAATATGATTCATTAATTTTTAATGAATTCTCTAAAAATAATTCAGAGGAATTGTCTAACTCGCTAAATATTAACTTAAGTAAAACTTTTGATTTAAGATATGGTGAAAACCCTCACCAAATTTCATCTTTTTATACAGATAAAGATATTTCTATTTTTAAACAATTATCAGGTAAAAAATTATCATATAATAATTTTTTTGATATAGAAACATCCATTCGTATTGTAAATGAGTTTGATGAGATATGTTGCTGTATAATTAAACATTCTAATCCATGCGGATTTGCAATTGGCAATAATTTGATTGAAAGTTTTGATAGAGCTGTATCTTGTGATCCTGTAAGTTATTTTGGTGGTATTGTTGGCTTTAATAAAAAAATTACTGCTGATCTTGCTAAAAAATTAATTGAACCCTTTTTAGAGTGTATAGTATGTCCTGATATAGATGATGATGCATTAGAAATACTTAAAATGAAAAAAAACCTGAGAGTTATCGTTTATAATAATAATTATAATTTTTCAAATATTTCTGTCAGATCCGTTCTTGGAGGAATGTTATCACAAAGTAGTTCAACCAAATTTAATGAACAAGATTGGCAAGTTGTTACAGAATCAAAACCAGATAAAATAAATTTCAATGCTTTAAGATTGGGTTGGAAAATTGTAAAGTATGTTAAATCAAATGCAATCGTTATTGCTAATGATAAGCAAATTATAGGAGTAGGTGCTGGACAAATGTCAAGAGTTGATAGTGTAAAAATTGCAATTCAAAAATGTAAAGAAAATGGGTTTGATTTTAGCAATGCAATATTAGCCTCTGATGCATTTTTTCCATTTTCTGATTCAATCGAAGTTGCAAATAAAAATGGCATTAAACATTTTATTCAACCAGGTGGATCAATAAAAGATAAAGAAATAATAAAAATATCTGATAAATTAAAAGTATCTATGATTTTTACTAATCAAAGATTATTTTTTCATTAGGTTATTATAAGGAATCGTTATGTTTTCAAAATTATTTAAAAATTTAGGCTCATTTAATGGATCAGATATAGCTATAGATTTAGGAACTGCAAATACTTTGATATGGGTTAAAAATGAAGGTATAGTTTTAAATGAACCATCTGTAATTGCTAAAGATACAGTAAATGATTCTGTAATGGCTGTAGGTATTGAAGCAAAAAAAATGCTAGGAAGAAACCCAAGTGGAATCATTGTGGAAAGGCCACTTAAAGATGGTGTTATATCAGATTTAGATTTAGCTACAGAAATGCTTCAAACTTTTATCAAAAAAATAAATATTGGAAGTTTTGTAAGACCAAGAATTGTGATTTGCATACCTTCAAGTTGCTCATCCTTAGAACAAAGAGCAGTAAAAGAGGCTGCTGAAAATTCTAGTGCTAAAGAAGTTTATTTAATTACTGAACCTATGGCTGCAGCAATAGGGTTAGGAATTGATGTATCGTCTTCAACAGGTCATATGATAGTTGATATTGGAGGAGGTACAACTGAAATTGCTGTTATTGCTTTAAATGGTGTTGTCTCTTTAAGAGCGATTCGGATGGCTGGAGATAAGCAGACTTTATCTATTAAAGAATGGTTAAATGTTAATCATCAATTACAGATTGGACTAAAAATGGCTGAGCATATTAAAGAAAAAGCTGGTTCAGCTATTATTGACAGGGGTCAAGATAGGGTTAATATAGAAGTTACTGGAAAAAGTGTTATGGATGGTATCCCAAAGACTATAACTATTTCAAAAGATGAAATAACAAAAGCATTGAGTCCTTCTGTATCTGCAATTTCTGATGCAATTAGACAAGCTTTAGATCAGACGCCCGCTGAGCATGCTGTAGATATAAAAGAAAATGGTATTATTTTAACTGGAGGTGGCGCATTATTAGATGGTTTGGATGTATTTATTAGAAATAGAACTAATCTTCCAGTATTCATTTCTGAAGATCCACTTTTAGCAATTGTCAAAGGTACTGGTGTTGTCATTGGAGATATTAAAAAATATGTTAATGATAAAATATTAATAATGGTTTAATTGTAAAAATTAAATGAAAAAAAGAAAATTAAAGTTAAACAAGAATACAATAATTTTTATATTAAGCTTTTTTGTTTCAATATTACTTTTTTTGGCTAAAGATATTAATCAGATGAAGCATTTCAAATTACATTTTTCAAATTTTTTTTCAATTATGTATCAACCTAAAGATTTTCTTAATAATATTACTTACCTTCAATCAGAGAACGATTCATTATTGAATCAAATTAAAATCATTAGTCAAGAAAATTTAAATTTAAAACAACGTATTAGAACAATAAACAACCATCTCGATTATGATAAAAAGTTAGATAAATTAATTCATAATTTTAGTTTTATTCCTGCAAAAGTAATTAATCATTCAATGACAAAGTCTACTCATATTTTTAATGTTAATGTAGGTAAAAGAGATGGTGTTAACGACAAATACAAAGCAGTAATTAATTATGATGGTAATCTGGTTGGTAAAACCTGGGCTGTTTCTGACGAATCAACTCAAATACATAAAATTTCAGATAGAAATTTTCATGTCTATGTAAAGACTGATAATGAAATTTATGGACAATTTTCATTTAAAAGTGGAAGATGGGGGGTAATTGAATCAGTTTCTAAACAATATGAAAATTCATTAAATATTGGTGAAATTTTTTATACTACTGATGATTCAAACATATATCCTGAAAATATACCTGTTGCCAAAATAGTTGATATACAAAATAGACGAAATGAGTTAGAGTTATATATAAAAGTTGAAATTATCGCTGATTTAAATTCACTCAAAAACATATTTATTGTTCAATAGATGATGATTATTACTTTATTAATACTAGGGTTATATTTTCCTTCAATTCAATATAATCAAATCGATGTATCACCTAATTTTTTTTTAATTTCAATATTAATTTTTTCTTTTTGTAATAATGATTACAAAGTAATTTTATTAGGTTTTTTTTTCGGATTAATAAATGATATTTTATTATCAACGTATTACAATGGTTTGCTAACAATCATATTTACATTTTTTTCATATATATCATACAGAGCAAACTTTTATAAAAATAGAATATTAGTTAATCCATTAAATATTACATTATTATATTTAACTATTTTTTTGTTTTACATAACTAGATATGAAGATTCATATTTTTTTTATATAACATATAGTTCAATTAATACATTTTTAAGTTTCATTGTTTTACTACTATTTGATAATTTTTTTAGGATAAGTAAAAAACATGCTAAAAAATAATAATATTAAAAAAGCCAAAGTATTAAATCAGATAGTTTTACTTATATTTCTTTTAATATTATCTAGATATTTTTTCATTCAGGTTTTATCAAAACAACAATTCATAAAATCTGCTTCAGATAATAAATACACTGATGTTGAATCTATTCCACCTAGAGGAATAATTTATGATAGAAGTGGTACGGTTCTTGTTTCAAATAGAAACACTTTTTCTATAAAAATTTATCCAAACCATTTCGATGATTCTTTTAATACTGATTTATTTTACAAAATAATAAACAGTGCAGATAAAAGGTCAAAACTATTTATATCAAAAAATGAATTCAAAGGCCATATAAATGACTATAAACGCAATACTATTAAAAAATATAAACCTGTTACTATTATTAATTTTGTGGATTTTAAAACAAAAGCATTGTTGAGTGAAAATAAAAACGATTTTCCAGGATTAGTTTTTTCTATTAATCCATCAAGATTTTATCAAAAATCACCTAATATATCTCATGTTTTGGGCTATCTAAGGCCAGTACCCAAAGATTCTGTTTATGATGGAAGTTATTATAATATTAATGATATTATTGGTATTGATGGCATTGAAAGGGTATATGAAAAAAAATTGAGAGGAAAAAAAGGAGAAGAATCTCATATTATAAATACATATGGAAAAGATTTGGGTATAGATAAAAAAAGGAGTATTCCTTATGTTCCTGGAGATGATTTATACCTTACGATCGATAATGATTTACAAGCATTTATTGAGAATATTTTATCAAAATATACAGGCTCAATTATCTGTATGAATCCTCAAAACGGACAAATTTTAGCTATGGCAAGTGCACCAGATTATTCTTTATCGCAATTTATAGGTCCCTTAAAATATGACACTTGGCAGACTTGGAAAAAAGAAAAGAGATTGGTCAATAGATCTACAGCAGGAACATATCATCCAGGATCATTATATAAATTAGTCACATCAGTAATGTTTTTAGATAAACAAATGGTTGGAAATGAAGATACAGTTTTTTGTAATGGAAAATTTGAACTTGAAGATCAAAGTAATCCTAATAAACCTAAAATATTTCGATGTTGGAAAGAAGAGGGGCATGGAAATATAAATCTTCATAACGCTATAGTTCAGTCTTGTAATGTTTATTTTTATGATATGATTTTAAAGAATCAAGAAATAAATAAATACATTATCAATGATTTAAATAAATACGCTGAAAAACTTGGATTAAATCAAAAAGTTGGAATAGAAATTTTTGAAAAAAGTGGAAGAATTCCAGATAGTGATTGGATGGAAATTAATTATGGAAAGACTTGGCCTAAAAAAGGAAGTATGCCAAATTTATCAATTGGACAGGGATCAAATGCAGTAACTCCTCTACAGGTAATTAATTTAATAAATATTATTGCAAATAGAGGTGATGTTGTAAAACCTACATTATTACTTGATAAGAAGATTAATAATTCAAGACTTAATATTAGTAAATATGTTTGGGATGTAATTCAAAACTCTATGTTTGATGTTGTTAATCAAGAAATAGGTACGGCATATTATTTAAAAGATGAAAGAGCTATTATTAGAGGGAAAACTGGAACCGCTCAAACCATTAGTAGCAGTACAAACGATCAATTACTTTCATGGTTTGGTGGGTATATGGAATTAAATGAGCAAATTTTTTCTATTGTTGTTTTAGTTGAAGATACTAATTCAGAAACAAAATCTATCGCGAAAATTTTATCAAAAGAAATTTTTAATTTTATTATTGAAAGAAATATAAATGAATAGAATTTTTAATTTTAATCAAATATTTACGATACGAATACCAATTTTAATTTCTATAATTTCTCTATCAATTATTTCTCTTCTAATATTAGAATCTGCTGGTAGCTATAAAACAGAATTTTTTGGTATGATGTTTTCTAGAGTTCAAAAGCAAATTTTATGGTTATTTATTGGATCAATTACTTTTATTTTAATACAATTTATAAGGTTACGTTTTTTTCATGAACGAATGTTCCTTTTGTATTTATTTTTTTTAATCTTTATTTTTTTACCTTTTTTTGCAGAGGCTACAAAAGGCGCACAAAATTGGTTTATGGGCTTTCAACCGTCAGAATTTGGAAAAATAATTATTGTAATTTCATTAGCAAAAGTTTTATCAGATAATCAAAAACGTTTATCAAATGTATTTTTTCTTGGTTTATGTTTACTATTAATTGGTATTCCAATAATTGTTTTTATATTACAAAGAGACTTAGGCGCTGTTCTAGTTTATTCTTCAATAGTTTTACCAATGTTTTATTGGGCAGGCGTTAAATTTTATCTTCTTATTTTTTTGATTTCTCCTATTTTAACATCTTATACAGTACTTTATATGAGTATTTTTAATTCTAATTCAACAGAATATGGTTATCCTATATTATTACTTTCATTGTATATAATTATAAATTTCACATACATTCTAATATTTCTTTTTAAAACTAAAATAAGCAATAATTATAAATTAATATATATAACCTCGTATTTAATTTTTAATTTAATATGTTCTTTCGGAGTTACATTTGGTTGGGAAAGCTTAAATCAAAATAATTCTAACAGATCTGAAGATTTAGTAGGTAGAATTGAAAATTTCATAATACCTTCATTAAATGAGTACTCTGGCGGCTGGCATATTAAACAATCAATGGTTGCGGTAGGCTCGGGAGGAATTTTTGGTGTAGGGTTAGGCGAGGGGTCCCAAGTTAATTTAAGATTTCTTCCAGAAGCTGATACAGATTTTGTTGTTGCAAGTATTGCTGAGGCACTCGGATTTGCCTTTATTTTTTTTATAATCATAATTAGTTATAATTTATTTTACTGGTTGATATTCTACGCACAAAAATCGCCAAATATTTTTAAATCACTATTAATAATAGGCTTTGCATCTATTTTGTTTGCACACATTGTTATAACAATGGGAATGGCTGTTGCTTTAGCTCCAATAACTGGAATACCCGCACCATTTTTAAGTTATGGCGGCACTTTTACATTAACATGTTTTTGTATGCTTGGCATCTGTAATAATGTTACAAATAACAAATAACTTATTGGTTGTTTTGCAATTATGATAAATGTTAAATTTAGGTGTCTATACTTTTACTCTTTTTATGATAAAAATACTAATTCTATTTTCTTTATTTTTTTATGGTTGCTCTACTACTAAAGAACAGTCTAGTGCTCCAAATATTAATTTTGATAGCGTACTCAAAAATGAAAATTTATCTGATAGTCAAAAGTTAATCGAACTTCAGATTCAACTATCCAAACAAGAAGATAAGATTTCGTTAATTAGAAATAGTACTAACAACCTAAGATTTTCTTTTGATAGTTTGAGATTGAAAAATGATTCAATAATTTTTCTTTTAGAAAAACAAATTGATTCATTTAGAATAGAACAATCTATGCTAATTGGTCCTGAATTTTCGAATAATATTATTAAACTTTACAACAAAGTTAATATACTTGAAGATAGAGCTTTTTTTATGGATAGTTTGTATTTTGATTTAATAACAGATATGGTATTGATAGAAAACCAAATTTCTTCAATTGAAAATAGTGTCAAAGAAATTGATGCAATTAACAAGAAGTTTAATAATGAATTACTACCAAATAATGCTGATAAAAAAATTGATTACAGTTATGACTATAAACTTGCTCATCAACTTTATTCAAGAGGGAATTATAATAAAAGTTTAGAAAAGTTTAATTATTTATTAAAAAATAATATTTCAGACGATCTAGCAGATAATTGTCAATTTTGGATTGGTCAAATTTATTTTTCCAACAAAGATTATGAACAAGCAATATATGAATTTCAAAAAGTTTTGAAATACAAAGACAGTAATAAAAAATCAGAATCTATATATAAAATTGGTTTGTGTGAAATTAAAATCGGAAATAATAATAAAGCAAAGCAAATGTTTCAAACTATCATAGATGATTATCCAAAAAGTAAGTATTTTAATAAAGCATCAGAATTTTTAATAACATTAAAGTAGGGAAAAAGATGAATGAACCAAAAAAAAAGATTTTGTTTTTAACTACAGAAATTTCACCTTTCTGTGAAACATATCAACTAGCTGAATTTTCAAAGAAATTTTCAAACTATTTAAATGATGGTGAGGATTATGATATCAGAATATCTCAACCAAAGTATGGTTTTATCAGCGAAAGAAAGTACATTTTAAGAGAGGTAATAAGATTAAAGGAAGTTCCTATTAAATTTGATGGCAATGAAAGGATGATGAGTATTAAGTCTGCATTTATTCCTAATACAAGAGTACAGGTATATTTCTTACTCGATAATGATTATTATTTTGATATAAACCCATTGATTTATAAATCAAAAAATGGTCACATTAATAAAAATAATTTTGAAAATTTCTCTCTATTTTGCTTATCCTTACTTGAATCTTTTAAAAAACTTTTTTGGTATCCTGACATAATAATCTGTAACGATTGGCAAACTTCAATACTACCAATGTTATTGAAAAATAATTACTTTGAAAATGAGAAATACAAAAATATCAAAACAATTAATTTTATTCATTCTATAAATGATCATAGAAAACTTACTTCTGAATGTTTTAGTAAGTTTGATTTAGATGCTAAGTTTACTAAAAATATGGATATAATTTCTGAATCTATGAAATTTTTTGATTTAAATATTGCCTTAGATGATAGTAAAAAAACTGTATCAACTTCAATTAAAAAAGATAAAAACCTATCATCAAACTACAAAAAAAATAAATCTAAAATTTTAAAGTATCCTGAAGATAAAGATTCATGGGATGCATTTTATTCAAAATTTAACACTTTAGTTGATAAACTTTAGGGATATTAGCGCGTATTATATTTATGAAAAATAAATTAGTATATATTTTTATTTTAATAATGGGTTCATGTGAAATTAACAATGATCCAATTCCTGTATCAAACTTAAATCAAGATAATTTAGAGTATTATAAATTCACATTAGATAATAATCTTTCTGATACCCTTAATACAGTAAATCAATTTGGAAATTCATCTTTAATATATTCTGGATCTGTTAACGATTCTGATTATGTTTATAGTATTTTTAAGTTTGATAGAAAAATATTTGAAAATTATGATTTGTGCACCAAAGACAGTATTTCATTTAAAGAATTACATCTAGTTATAGATGTTGTAAATGAGTATTCATTTAGCAGCAATAATAATGATATTAGTGATAATACTAATAATATGAATGACAACATATCATTTGACGCTCCACCATTTTTTGCATACTGGCTTAATTATGATGATCTCAAAAACAGCGAAAATGAAAATATTATAGATATAAATTGGACAGAAGAGGATTTACTCAGTTTTAATAATCTAAATTTATCTACTTATTTTAATTCCTATAATGCAGATAACTCCAAAAGATTATTTGTAGAGCCTCACTTGGGTAAGTACTATATTAATTTAACAGAAAAAATATTAACTGATGTCAGTGAATGCAGTTCAATAACAGATGAATTGTCTTGTAATGAAAATTGTATTTGGCATGATAATTTATGCCAATCTCTAAATCAAATAGAAATTTGTGATTCTAATGAAGAAGATAACTTCTTTATTTTATTAACAACAAATCCAAACGATAATAATTTATATGAAATAGCATCTTCAGAATACACGAGTGACTATTCAAATACAGAGCCATATGTAAATTTAGTCTATGATGAATATCAAGAAACAATCAAGTCATCTAACAAATTTTTAATCAATAGCACTTCTCCGCAATTTGGTTCTGTTTTATTTATAAAAGATACAATTAATAATAATCAAAATAAATTATTCATTGCAAATTTTTTAGACAATAATCTAAATAGTATCAATAGTGAAGAAATCCAAGATTCAGTAATTTGGTCAAATTTAGAATGTAATGGTGAGACAGATTTTTGCATTGAATCATACAATTTTTCAGATATGAGTTTTGGTCAAAATCAGAGAGTTTTATTAAATATAGATATTGATTTAATCAATATTGAAAATTTCGATGATTATGGAATAAAATTTTGGTTAGATAATATATTTTTTATAGAAAATCAAAATGATCCAAACGGAGATAACTGGTATGATTTGAATGAAAATAGTTTGTGGGATGAAAATGAAGGTACTGAAAATAATCAATTATATGACCAAGGAGAATTTTATTTAGATTATGGTTCTGATCAATGTCCTGATAATTATGAAGATGGGTTAGGAGGTTGTTTATGTAGTTACCCTTACGAAGATTGTGATGAAAGTTTGATGGTATATAATATTGAAGGTACAGAGAATAATAATCAATATGATATTGGTGAGACTTTTAGCGACTATGGAACTGATGGATGTTTAGATGATAATGAAAGAGGTGCGGTATTGAATTCAGATGGTTCTATCAATTTAGAATTATCATGGACTTGCGGAAATTGCGAAATAAATGATATTAATGAGAATTGCGATGATGACCCAAATAATGACAATTACAATATTGATCCTTCAAATGATAATTGGAATGATTTAAATGTTAATAATATATGGGATCAAGGTGAAGGTACTGAGAATAATGGTATATGGAACGAAGGAGAACTTTTTCTTGATTATGGTTTAGATGGATTATCTGAAAATAATATTGGCTATGAAGATATCGATGGCACAGAGCAAAACGGAATTTATGATTTTTATGATTTAAACGGTGATGGTATTCAACAAATCAATGAGTTAGGTGAACCATTTTTTGACTATGGATATGATGGTATTAAAAATTCAGATGAAATAGGTTATAATCCTTCTGGATCACAAGGAGATAATTTGTGGAGTTTTAATGAGCCCTTTGATGATTGTGGCATTGATAATGATTGTAATGATAATGATATAAGTGATAATTGGAACATTGATCCAAACTCTGACTTTTGGCTAGATTGTGGGTCTGACCATATATGTCCTGAAGATGATGAATATATTGAGCCTGATCCAAATGGAACTGAAAGAAATGATTTATGGGACGATTCTTATTGCGAAAACAGTCTTTATCTAGATAGTATTGAATGCGAGAATAGTGGTTTCATTTGGTACGAATCAGAATTTGCAGAAGGAAATGCAGTGTGGAATCAAAATGAATTCTTTCAGGATTACGGTATTGACCAAACAAAAGATTCTGATGAATTATTTAAAATTGACAGAAAAATTAACATAAGTGATACTGATACAACTTTTTATAATTATTCATCACAGAATGTAGATATTTATCCTGAATATATAAATCAAGAACAGGATAGTGTTAAAGTCTGGATATCGTCAATTTCTACAAATGAAAACAATACAAAATTAAATTTAGAAATATCATTTTTACATGATATTGATTTATTAGGTTTAGAATTTAGATTAAATCATGAAATTCATTCTACAACTGTTAATGATTGGAATAATAAAACCAGAAATATAGCAAAGGTTAATAATGAAAGTTATATAATAGATGCATCTTTATATAATAATAATTTATATCAATCAAATAATTCATTGTATATGAATCAAGCATATGGTATTTCAAGTAAATTAAATTTTAAGGATTTGGATATTTTTATAAATGAGGCAAAGCAAAATGGATATATAATTAATGAAGTAAATTCTAATTTAAAGTTACATTTAAACAAATCAGATTCATTTGATTTGCAGTCAAGTTCTTATGTTATAAATTTCAATGAATTAGATTCAAGTTCAACTAATTTAATATTTTCTTATTTTGTATCAAATAATCCAGACTCTATAATTGTGCCCATAGGAAACTTGTTGCAAAATTATATTAATGGAGTTTACAATTATAATGATGGTATCAGTTTAAATTTGGAAACCAATCTTTATCCACCGATTTATAATTTTAATAATATTTTAATTGATACTATACAATCACCCACAATACAAATATACTATTACAAATGAAAATAAAAATTATCATATTAACTTTATTCACAATAATGTATTCTTATGATTCTTATATCTCCTTTTATGGCTCAGGAGAAAAATTATCTAAACTAAATCCCTCTAATATTTCACTTGGGTGGTCTAAACTTTTTGATTCTAACACAAATCATTACATTGGAAGTTTAAGTAGTTTATTTAAATCAAATAAAGTAAGGCTTTCAATGGCTAGTGATTTTAATTTTAATTCAATTAATGACAATTTGTACTTTAATCAAAAAATTAATTATTTCAGCGCACTATTTCCAATTAAAAATAATAAAACAACTTTAGGATTTTCATTATCACCCTTATACCGTATTAATACAAATATCACTGAAAATGAATTTAGTTTCATTGAAGGTAACGAAGATAATCCTCCATATGCATACAAAACAGAGTATGATTTTGAAGGAGGCCCATCTATTGCTTCAATGATGATTTCTACAAAAGGTTATGAAGATAATAATTATGAAGCCTTAATTGGTGTTCAGATAAACTATATTTTTGGAAGTTTGTATTCAAATGTGAAGCATAGTGTATTTGATATAGTTTATGATGAAAACGGTAGTTTTTTGCCCACGAATGAAATTAATGATTACTACACAGGAATTAGTAGTTATTCAGGTCTAGGTTTTGAAATGCAATTTTCAATTTCAAATAATAAACATCAATTAATAACATCTTTTAATATATTTGATGAAATAGATATTAATTTTTCATATTATGATGATACTGTACCTGAGCAATTAGAGTTAGGTATAAATCCTGATGAAGAAAATACTTATAAATTTTCATCGCCTTTTGAAATTAATTTAGGTTATGCTTATAAAATTAAGCAAAACAGAAAAATAATAATGGAATATTATAATTACAGTCCATATGACTCAAATTCAGATTTTAATTTATTTAATAACTCTGATCTTAATAAAGATAGAATTTCACTGGGTTTTTATACAACATTATTAGATAATAAATTGTCTATGAGTACTGGTTTGTATTTTATAAAAACTTATAACGATGAATTGGACTCAAATAGAAATGGCCTAACTTTTGGCTTAGGTGTTTACACAATACCTAACTTCTCAATTGATTTGTGTTTAGAACTAGGTCAAAATGAAATCGAATATAATGAGCCTTTATCTGAAAAATATTTTAATTTATATTTAGGTATAACTGCTGCAGATACTTGGTTTAAGTAAAAGAAAGGTAACAAAAAATGCAACTTTATTTAAAAATTTTATTTTTATTATTATCAATTTTACTATTTTCATGCACTACATCTAATGTTGTTGTTATTGAAACTGAAACAAACACAAATGTAGTTGATTCTCAGGATGAAGAAATCATTGAATGTGAAGAAGGAGCACCGCCTTGTGATGTTTTATCTTCTTGGGTATATGATGCTTATATTTCCAATGAATTTGATGAAGTTGTAAATGAGGCTCGACATGCTATAGCCTGTAACTGTGCAGTGACACATGCAGATCAAATATATGCTTTTTTAGCAAGAGCATACGTTGAACTTGATGAAGATAATAAAGCAACTCAATCAATTGAAAAGGGTTTGTCATATTCTTCTGAAAATTTAGAATTAATTGAGCTTGCAATTTGGAATTCTAAAAGATTAAATAATACAGATGATGAAATTTCATATTTAGAATTATTAATAACTATAAATGGTTCAGTAAAAAATTATGAAAAACTTTCAGAAGTATATAGAAGAGAAAAAAAATATAATGATCAAATTAGAATATTAAAAGAATGGTTAAAAATTGATCCAGATAATAACAAACCAAATGAAGAACTTAAATTAGCATTTAAAAATACTGGTAGAGATGAATTTGAAATTGATAAAGATAGGTGCAATAAAAATCCAGAAAATTTTGACTATTGTTTCACTTATGCAGAAAATTTAATAAATTCTAAAAGATTTGATGAAGCCTTATCTGTAATGAATAATATGAAAAAAAGGCATTCAAAAAGTGAAAAACTATTAAGCACAATAGGTGAAGTTAGTATCAGTAATTATGAAATTGATAATGCCCTTGAGACATACAAACAATTAATCAAACTTAATACTGATGAACCTATGTATTTGATAGAAATATCAAAAATATATCAAGATAAAGAAAAGTTTGGTCAAGCACATAAATTTGCAAAAAAGGCTCTCAGAATGAATGCAACAGGTCAATCAATTTATAATTTTGCTGAACTTTTGAAAAATACTGTGGAATCATGTAGTGATGATAATCTAAAATTAGAAGATAAGGCAGTCTATGAGATTGCTTATAAGTATTACAGACAAGCTTTTAAAAAAGGTAATAAAGAGTCTAAAAATATGATTAGTTGGTTTAAAGAAAATAAAAATTCTGTTTTACCAACTTTAGAAGATTGGTTTTTGATTGATAATGATAATAACGAACTAACTCCAATTGAAATTAATCCAAATAATTCATGTTATTCATGGGTTGAACAGTCAGTTGAAAGAATTAATTAAAGGATATTTATGACAATAGCTATTGGATGTGATCATGCTGGTTTTGATTTGAAAGAAAAGATAATTTCAAAATATGAAAAGATTAATTTCATTGATTGTGGCACTTTCAGTTCTGAATCAGTAGATTACCCTAATTTTGGACATCAAGTCGGCTTATGTGTATTAGATGAAAATAATAAAAATTGCAACCTGGGAATTATTATATGTGGATCAGGTATTGGAATATCAATTGCAGCAAATAAACTTAAAGGAATAAGAGCTGCACTATGTCACACAACTGAGCATGCTAAATTATCAAGACTTCATAATGATGCTAATATATTAGCGCTTGGATCAAGATTGACAGATGAAGTTGAAGTTTATTCTATAATTGATATTTTTTTAAATACTAACTTTGAGGGTGGTAGGCACCAAGAACGAATAAATAAAATAGAGACAAAATGAAAAATATTAAACAAACCGATGTAGAAATTTATGATATTATCAAAAGTGAACTAAAAAGGCAGAGAAATACATTAGAACTAATAGCATCAGAAAATTTTGCTAGTTATTCAGTGATTGAATCAACAGGTAGTATTTTAACTAATAAATATGCTGAAGGATATCCAGGAAAAAGATATTATGGTGGATGTGAATCTGTTGATATGGCTGAAGATTTAGCAAGAGACAGATTAAAAGAATTATTTAACGCTGAATATGCAAATGTTCAGCCTCATTCAGGTTCGCAGGCTAATATGGGTGTGTTTAATGTTTTTTTAAACCACATGGATACAGTTATGGGATTAGATTTAGCCCATGGTGGACATCTTACTCATGGCAGCAAAGTTAATTTTTCAGGAAATATGTATAATTTTATATCATATTCTGTTTTAGAAGAAACTGGGAGGGTTAATTTTGATGAAGTATGGGAAAAAGCAAAAAAATATAAACCAAAGTTAATTATTTGCGGTGGTAGTGCTTATCCAAGATTTGTTGAATTTGAAAAATTTAAAGAAGTTGCAGATAGTATAGGTGCACATCTTATGGGAGACGTAGCGCATCCATCTGGTTTAATAGCGGCAGGGGTTCATCCAAGTCCATGGCCATATTGTGATGTTATTACATCAACAACTCATAAAACTCTTAGAGGTCCTAGAGGAGGGATGATTTTATTAGGTAAAGATTTCGAAAATCCATGGAATAAAATTGCACCAAAAAGCGGCAGAATTAAAATGGTTTCAGAATTGTTAGATAGTTCGATTATGCCAGGAATCCAAGGTGGTCCTCTAATGCATGTTATAGCAGCTAAAGCGGTCGCATTCAAAGAGGCTTTGACTGATGAATTTAAAGAATATTCTAAGCAAATTGTAAGAAATGCAAAGGCAATAGCAGATGAAATGCTAAAATTAGATTACAAATTAATATCAGGTGGAACTGACACTCATTTAATTTTAGTTGATCTAAGTGATATTGGTGTATCTGGAAAGATGGCAGAAAATAAGCTTGAAGATGCAGGAATTACTGTTAATAAGAATATGGTTCCTTTTGATAAAAAATCTCCAATGATCACTAGTGGTATTAGAATAGGAACTCCCGCAGTTACAACTAGAGGTATGAAAGAAAAAGATATGACGAAGATTGCAAAATTCATAGATCAAGTTTTAAAAAATCCATCTGATGAGCAAAATATTAGAAAAATAAAACATGAAGTAAATGAATTTTGTGCTTCTTTTCCCATTTATGAGGATTTATAAAAATGAAATGTACAAAGTGTTTATCAATTGATTCAAAAGTAGTTGACTCTAGATTAACACAAGATTCTTCAAGTATTAGAAGAAGAAGAGAATGTTTAAGTTGTGGTTTTAGATTTACTACATATGAATACATTCTTAAAACTCCAATTATGGTAGTTAAAAAAACCGGTGCAAGAGAGGAGTTTGATAGAAAAAAATTAGAAGATAGCTTTAGAATTGCATGTAAAAAACGTCCAATACCTCAGCAAATCATTGAAGATTCAATTAAAAGTGTTGAAAATAAAATTACTGACATATCAAATGTAGAAATAGACTCAATCAAAATAGGTGAATTAGTTATGATTGAATTAAAACGTATTGATTCAGTAGCTTATATAAGATTTTCATCTGTATATAGGGAATTCAAAGATTTATCAGAATTTCAAGCTCAAATTGATGATTTAAAAAATAAATTTTAGTACATGAATAACTTTTTTAGATATCCATTTGAATTATTTTTTACTTCTNTAGAAGGTTTGGGTAAGTTTTTTAATCTAATTTTCATTTCTTTNAAATCAATTGTAGATTGGAAAGAAAATTTTTCAAATATTCTTGATCAAATCATTATTATTGGTTTGAANTCTCTTCCTATTGTTATTTTTACAAGTTTGTTTTCTGGGATGGTTGCTGGAATGCAAGCAACTTACCAATTTGATATTGATACAGGNATACCAACNGATTTATTTGGTGAAACTCTTAAATATTTAGGTAGCGTAATTGGAACATCAGTTTTACTTGAATTATCTCCAATGGTTACTGGATTNGTTATGACAGGTAAAATAGGTGCNACCATAACTGCTGAAATTGGAACAATGAGAATTACCGAACAAATAGATGCCTTAGAGTCAATTTCATTTAATCCANTATCTTATTTNATTATGCCAAGAATGGTTGCTTCTTTAATTATGTTCCCGTATTTAGTAATAATTGGNGATATTTTTGGTTTAATTGGTGGCTTAGTAGCATCGACAACATCATATGAGCCTCTTACTGCATCTATGTTTTTTGATGGATTAAAAATGAATACTAATCTTGTTAATGATTGTTTTGTNGGTATTATAAAAGGTTTATTTTTTGGTTTTGCTATCACATCTATTGCATGTTATAAAGGTTTTTANACAGATGGAGGTGCTGAAGGNGTTGGAAAATCTACCACATACACAGTAGTAGCATCNTGTATATCAATTGTTATTTTAGANTATNTTTTAGCNGCGATATTATTATGATAAAAATTGATAAATTGTGCAAATCTTTTGGTGAAAGACAAATATTNAAAAATTTAACNTTNACAATAAATAAAGGTGAATGTATATCAATAATAGGNAAAAGTGGTATAGGAAAAAGTATATTGCTTAAACACTTAATTGGNTTNATGAGNCCNGATAGTGGNCAAATNTNAATAGANGATAAGATTATNAATCAACTAACATTTAAAGATCTTCANAAAATTNGAAATAAAATTAGTATGGTNTTTCAATTNGGTGCATTATTTGATTTTATGAATGTGATAGATAATGTTTCNNTNCCATTAAAAAAATTAACAGATTTTTCAATTGATAAAATTGAATCTTTTGCNAAAAAATCNCTTATTGATGTTGGTNTNNAAGGATCAGAGTATATGATGCCATCNGAGTTATCNGGAGGNATGAAAAAAAGAGTTGGTATAGCNAGAGCAATATCAGCNAANCCAGAATATATACTTTANGATGAGCCAACTACAGGTCTAGATCCAATNATGACTCACAGNATTAACAAATTAATTAAAAAAATACANAATGANGAACANTTAACCTCNATTATTGTAACNCATGANATGAAAACNGTACAAAATGTTTCTNATAGAGTTTTATTTTTAGATGATGGAATAATTAAGTATGATGGAAAGCCTTCNCAAATGAAAAATTGCAAAGATAAAACTGTCTTGCAATTNTTAGAAGTAAGTGGTAGCTTATAGTGTCTATGGAATCTGATAATAAAAGTAAATTGTTTTGGATTGGTCTATTTGTATCAAGTGGNATNGTATTGTTTTTATCTGCAATTTTATATTTAACNGATGANAGTATTGATACAGAATATANATTTAGTGTNATNTTTGAAAATGGTATGGGTGTCCANNCNGGAAGTGATGTTAAAATGATTGGACAACAAATTGGTCAAGTNTCCAATGTAAGAATANTGGATGGNAGAAATGGTGTTGTTGTTGAACTTTCAATAAANGACAAATTAGGTATTTTNATTCCNAATAATTCNACNTTTCAGGTAAAGACAAGTATTTTTGGTGAAACACATGTTCAGATTAATCCNGGTGAAGGTACTAATTATATNGAGACAGGAGAATTNCTCACAGGAGAAATACCAACAGAAGTTTATGANATTGATCCGGTNGTAAAAGATTTNAGTGCATTTAGTAGACAATTNTCTTCAACTTTAACTGATAAGGAAGTCAAAGCATTNCAAAGTATTATTAATAATGCAGATTCTTTATTGTATGAAACTAAAAATTCTTTAAAAATATCTTCNGAGATAAACAAAATAGTGAATAATTTAGAGNTATTTTCATCTGAACTTAAATCATTAAGTTTGAATCTTGGAGAAGAATTTGATCCAAAACTAGCAAAAATAGATAACATCATNAATGAATTAAATAAATTTTCATCAGANTTAGGNCCAGCATCTGAAGGCCTTAAATCTTTTGAACAGTCAATGNCTACTTTACAANTATTAATCAATGATTTAAATGATGGAAAAGGAAGTTTAGGTAAACTGTTAAAGGATGAAAGTTTATACGATAATCTNAACGAAGTTGTAGATAATACAAANGAACTCATANTNGATGTTAAAGATAATCCTACAAAATATGTCAAAGCCTACTGGCAAGGAAGAAAATAAAAACTTTTTCNAAGTAAAATTAATAGTTAATTTTGTCTGCATTTTTTTTATTATGTTAATATAAATTGGAACTTTTTTCTNTTAAATTTGTAACAAATAANAAAGTTAATATTTTGAAAATTAAATTTATTTAATACCAAAGAGGTTGAAATGAAAAAATCTAANTTATATATTGTATTNTTTTTTGTGGTTGGANTTGTTTTCCCAGTNGGTGAAGCAGGTGCGGTTTTTTTATTGATTGCTCCAGGTGCTGCCGCTCAAGGAACAGGTGAAGCTAATGTGGCAAGAGTTGATGACGCTTATGCTTCATATTATAANCCTGCAAGTTTAGCATTTCAAAATAAATCAAGTATTGTAGGTATGCATGTAAATTGGTTAAAGACATTAGTNCCAGATTTNTACTATGAATTTATAGGATTTGCAACNCCTGGCTATGGNGGAACAATTGGAGGACATTTAATCTTCTTAAGTCTTGGAGAGCAACTTGCTACNGATGCTGATGGTAATGAACTTGGCAATTTTAAAAGTTACATGTGGGCTTTAGATGCNAGTTATGGTACTAAACTTACAGAAAATTCAGGTGTTGGGATTGGATTTAAGTTATTTCATCAAAAATTAGCTGATAATGTCACAGAAGATGAATCAGGAGAGGGCAAACCATATTCNACAGATTTTGCATTTGATATTTCTTATCTATTTAGANAGCAAAAGCAGTTTGGTTTAGTAGAAAAGATATATAATATGGCCGGTTTAGAAACATTTGATAGTGGTAAGGATAAATTTAGATTTGGTTTNAATATTGCAAATATTGGACCTCCTATTTCATTTATTGATGAAGATCAAGCAGATCCAGCNCCTACAAATATGAGATTAGGCTTCTTTAGTAATTTATATGAAGATAAATTCATAAGATTTAATATGTTAATGGATATGCAAAAATTATTAGTAGCNTCATACCCNTCNATGGATTGGGACGGAGATAGATTAATTGGAGATGGTATTGNTGGTTCTACNAGTAATAATTCAGATGGTCAAAATGAATCAGCCTATTTTGATCCTTGGTATAAGGCATGGGCTACTGCTTGGCTTGATGATTGGCATTATGGAGGAGATATTGATTTTGATGGAAATAGATATATTGGAGGTTATCACTGGACTGATGGTTTAAATGGTGGATTATTGGATGGTTCTCCACAACCAGAAGAATTATATCCAGAAACAGACGATGATCCCGAGGGTGTATACGGATGTCAAGATTGCGCACAAGCAAGTGGAATAGATGGTAACGTTTTCGAATCAGACATCGGTGAAGTTGTTAGAGAACTCGGATCAAAGGATGATAGAACTTTTTCAAAAGAATTTGAGGAAATTATTTTAAATACTGGTTTTGAGTTTTGGTATACAGAAAGTTTTGTTCTGAGATTTGGTTACATTTACGATAGAGAAGGAGATATAACTAATCCAACATTTGGAGCTGGTGTCAAATTTGACGGATATGGGTTCGATTTTGGATATACTGCAGGTGAACAAGGCCATCCTAGAAGCAATACATTATTTTTCTCTATAAGCGCAGAAATATAGATTTAAATGTGTCATCTCAAATTAGTTTTCAGTTTGTTTGTTTTAACAAACTACTCTTTGATATTTTCATTAGATTTAAATTCTTCCATTTCTAATATTAATCCACCTGAAAACCCTTTTGTCATTGCATTGATGGTAGAATTTCAAGAGGATAATAATCCAAAAACAAGTGGTAATGGTTTATTTTTGGACACACTTGATATTAATATGAAAGTAAATCCATCCTTGAGTAGATGTGATCAATTTGTTTTAGATAGACCCCCACACAATTCTCAATATTTTAATCATCAAATTGAAGCAGTTTCTAATTATTATAAATCTGTATCAAATGAAAATATAATTATTAATAGTCATATTATCATGAATCCAGAAAACGAAAATGGTTATTACAAATTATCAAAAGATATGGAGAAATATTCATATAGTGACGAGACTTTATCGACTTTATTTAAAGAATCACTCGAACTTGCTAAATCTGAAATTGAATCTTTTTTAGATTCAAATTCAAACATTGATTTTGACGATATTATTTTTACTGTATTTCATGCAGGTATAGGCCAAGATTTTTCTTTTCCTACTTTTGATCCAACCGTATATGATATTAAAAGTGCATATATTGAGCCAAGTATGTTTGGAGATGTGCAATTTCCAGAAATAAATGGTAATACTATTTCATCAGGTATTTTACTTCCCGAAACTCAAAACATGATTTTTTTTAGCAGCATAGAAGATATATTTTATGGAGAATCTTCTTATTGTGATTATCAATTGGGAATGACCGGAACATTTTCTTTTTTGATGGGTTATGCTATCGGATTGCCCCCTTTATTTAATACTGATACAGGTAAGCCTGGTGTAGGTATTTTTGGTTTGATGGATTATGGCTCTAATAATGGTAGGGGTATTATTCCTTCTATTCCAAGTCCTTGGACAAGAATTCTAATGGATTGGAAAATTGAAAATAATATGACTAGTTTAGTTACTTCAGAAAATTTTTCATTGATTAACATTAACAGAAATGAGATATACAAATTTGAAATTTCAGATAAAGAATATTTTTTAATTGAAAATAAAATAAACACATTAGATAATGGTTTATCAATTGAAGATATTGTTGCGGACTATAATGATCCCGAAAATCAAAATTCATTCAGAGATACTTATACTAATTGGTTAGATGCAATTGTTTCAGTTAATGATCAATTTAATATTTTTGAATTTCAAGATAGCATTATTACCAATGTCATAAACTATGACTTAGGTTTGCCATCTTCTGGTATTTTACTCTGGCATATTGATGAACCATCAATTAATATTAATCAAGGAATTAATAACAATCCCCTTAAAAAAGCCGTTTCAGTAGAAGAGGCGGATGGTGTGTTAGATATTGGTTTTCAAAGTTATGCTTTATTTTCAAATTATGACCCCACTTCAGGTACAAGATGGGATTTGTGGTATCAAGAAAATATTGCCTACCATGATGCAAATCAAATAGATTATAAATGTTATGATCCAATAACTTTTGAATTGCTAGAATCAAATTATAATGTAGAATGTTTTAATATTGGTGGAATATGGCTTAAAACCGAAACTTTTGATAATTATTCTAATCCAAATTCCAATTTAAATGATAATACTAAATCTTTTTTTTCGTTTGAAATAATAGATAGTATATCAAATTCAACAAAAATTAAAGCTTCTTACCAAAGTTCTATTCCTTACTTTGATATAGATTTGAATTTTAGTAAAATTTTAGGCACTTCAAGAGATAAAATATTTTTTGGACTCAGTGATATGAGTATTTTAGAATTAGATTTAAATGATTTTACTTTAAATAGTTCATTTGAGCAAAATTATAATGAAAACACATACATACTTACAAATGATAATAATATTTCTAATATATACAATTCTGACTCTTTATTTGTTTATTTAGATAGTGAAAGTAACCTTGTCGAATTGTCTAATGAAGTGTGGTTTGGTAATTTTATTAATAATGAAAATGATTTAGAAATAATTTACTTAGAAAATAATCAATTTATTTCAGATGACTTTCATATTCAATTTGAATATGAGCCTTCAACTGGATTATCTATTGCTGATGTTGATAAAGATGGATTAGATGAAATAATATTTGCTGATAAAGATGGAAAAATTGTTGCATATAATGGAAATGGTTCATTAGTAAATGGTTTTCCTTTTGGTGATAGTTACTATGGTATTGTTCTTGCAGTATCAGAGAAAGATTCAGAAGACTTAATTCTAATATGTAGAAATTCATCTCATATTGATATAATTGATTTAAAAGGTGATATTATTTCTTTGCCTGCTTTAGATTCAAACTCTGATATAATGGTAGTAAATGATTTACTTTATGATGGTAAAAGATTTTATAACTTAGACTCAGATGATACCTTTTTTAATATTGGCGATATAAAATATTGGACTCAGAGATACAACAATCATTCTCATTATCCAAAAAGTAGTTATGTCCATGATATGCCATCTTACAATGCAGAAAATAAAATTGTGACTAGTTTTTACAATTACCCTAACCCAATAACTAATGATCAAACAAAATTTAGATTTTATATTAATGAACAGGTTAGCAGCGTTAAAATAAATATTTATGATATTTTAGGAAATCTAGTTGATACTATATCAAAAAATGATTTGATTATAAATGAATATAATGAAATTATATGGATATGCAACAATTATCACCCTGGTTTGTATTTTGCGGAAATATTATGTTTAAATAAACAACAAGATATAATTAAAATAGTGATAGATTATTAATGAAATTAGTTTCCATAATCATACTTTTTTTAAACCTTTCTGTTGCCCAAACATGGTATAATCATTCCGAATTAGTTTGGAAAACTTTTGAAACAGATCATTTTATATTTTATTATCATGAGGGAACCGAAAATACTATATCTGAGGCTGCTTATGTAGCAGAAAAAATTTATGAACCCATTACAAATTATTATAAATATAGGCCAAAAAATAAGACAAGCATTATCATCAAAGATACTGATGATATATCAAATGGTACTGCATATTACTATGACAATAAAATTGAGATTTGGGCACACCCATTAGATTTTGATTTAAGAGGATCTCATAGGTGGTTACAGAATGTGATAACTCATGAATTTACACATATAATACAAATTGGAAGCGCAATGAAAGCATCCACAAGATTTCCTGCAATATATTTTCAAGGTTTTTCTTATGAAGATGAAAAAAGAGATGATGTTTTGTACGGATATCCAAATACAATGTTTTCAATACCAGTTCCAGGAGTCGCAGTTCCTCCATGGCTTGCAGAGGGTACTGCACAATATATGAGTCCTGAATTATCTTATGACTTTTGGGATTCACACAGAGATATGATGTTGAGAGATTTGGTGTTAAACAAAAAACTTTTATCTTTTAATCAGATGAATAGTTTTGGGAAAAAAGGTATTGGAGGAGAGGCTGTTTATAATCAAGGTTTTTCTTTTTCTAAATATCTTATTCAAAAATTTGGATCTTCAATTTTGCCTACAATATCAAATGAACTTGCAAAAAGTTCTTACTCAGTAAATAATGCTATTCTTAAAAGTACACAAAACAAATTTAGTGGTTATAAATTATATGATAAATGGGTAAATGAGATTGAAAAAAATTATTATAATCAATTAGAAAATGTGTTAAAAAATACAGTTAAAGGTCAAATTATTGAAGATTTAGGAACTACAAATTTATTTCCTAAAATTTCGCCAAGCGGACAAAAATTAGCGTATTTATCTAATCAAGATAATGATTATTTTGGTCAAACAGATTTATTTATTTATGAATTTTCAGATTCTTCTAAAAAGAAACTCATATCAGGTGTAAAATACGCACCTACTTGGATTAATGATACGACAATAATTTTTACTATGAGAAGTAAACCCAATAAATATGGATCAAGATATTATGATTTATACAAAATGAGTTTAAATCAAAAAGAACCAGACCAAATTACAAAGGAACAGCGCTTAAGATCACCATCATTCAATAATAATACAAATTTATTAGCTGCAATAAGTACTACTGATGGATTGAGTAATATATATTTATCAGATGCAGATAGCATAAATTTTAACAAAGTAACTAATTTTAATAATCAAGAATATATTTCAACCGTTAGTTGGAACGAAGATGGTAGCAAATTGTATTTTGATGTTATTGTTGATCATGGTAGAGACATATATATATATGACATTGATTCAAAAAATACTTCAATTTCTGTAGATAATTTTGATGACTGTCGAAATCCAGTACCATTTAATGATAAAATATTATTCTCCACAGATCATAATGGTATTTTCAATATTGCGTATCAAGATTTTAATCAGATTAAATATCTAACTAATGTTTCTGGCGGTGCATTTATGCCTGATGTTTTTGAAAATAAATTAGTATTTAGTTTATATGAAAATGGTGGGTATAAAATTGCTATTTTAGAAGAATTTATTCCAATTGATGAAAATGTTGTTGGATATAAAAATCCTGAATATATACAACCATCAAATATTAATATACCAACTGATTTATCGTATACAACTAGTAGCAAAGATTATGATATATCTCTTACTGAATTTCATTTTGTGCCAAGGGTTATGCTTGACTATGAGACAGTCAAATATGGATTTTATGGTTTTACAGAAGATATAATTGGACAATTATCATTATTCAGTGGATTTTCTATTAATAAACTTTCAGATATTGATGCAATGATTATGTTAGAGTATAAGAAATTATATCCAACTCTTTATGCAAATATGTTTTGGGCAAGCAGAAACACTGAACAAAATTTTGATTACTACACAGTAGATAGTCTAATTGTTGATAATATTGATATATCAAATGAAGTTGATTATCATCTTTTTTCAAGTGATTTAGGTATTAGATTTACAAAGTATAATTTCAAGTTTTGGTTAAATTATAATTATACTTTATACAATCAAAAAATTTATCAAACTGTTACTCAAGAATTTATCAGTAATGGAAGCAATCAAACCATTACAAGTTATGGTAAATTAGGCTTCGATTATTATTCTGGAAATGTTCTAAGTCTAAGGCTTTCGTCAAAAAAAATTATACCACAGTTTCTTGGTAACATGTTTCCAAAAAATGGATATATTTTTGATATGACAATTGGATATGAATGGAATGATTTTATGGAAGGTATTGCATTAAATGAAGATTATGGCACATATGGTTCTGTTCTAAAGCCAAATAATACTGGTAGATTTGATTTAACTTTTAATTGGTACAATTATATTAAAAAATTTAATTTTTCTTTAGAAAATTCAATCAGAATTGCATATTTGCTTAATGATGATGTAGATGATTTCTTTCATTTCTTTGGAGGCGGACTGCCTGGTTTAAAAGGATATACTTTTTATGATAGAGAATTAACTGGAAGAGGCGTAATTAATCGTTCAGTTTATATTAGAAAAATGATTTTGGATAAGAGATTTACGGGTTTGAAAGATTTTGTGAGTTTTGATAAGTTATCATTAGGGTTTGTTTTTCAATATGGAGACGCATTCCCTATTAACAAACCTAAATTTTCATCTGGTTTTGAATTAAGATCTAGAGGTTTTTTGTTTTATGGATATCCAGCTGCTGTAACTTTTGAACATCATTATCCAATAACTATTGTTAATAATGATGTTTTATCATTTAATTTTAATCATGGAAAATCTTATTTTAAACTTTTATTTGATTTTTAAAACTATTATGCTAAAATTATTTTTAATTATAAATTTTTCTATTTACTTTGGCTTTCAGTTGAACAGTGATTATTATTTGTCAAGTGAATTAGATAGCAATTTAATTAATTCTAATAATCATCAAGCAAATAGAAAGTTAAAGTCTGCATTATTATCAGGTTTCCTTCCTGGTTCGGGACAATTTTTTATTAATGATCAAAAATCTAAAGGTATAATGTTTTTCGCTTTTGAAATAATCGGTATTATGTCTTCAATTCATTTTAATGAAAAAGCAGAAGAATTTAAAATTGATTACGAAGATTATGCCAATGAGCATTGGAGTTTTTCTAGTTGGTGTGATTATTATTATGATTATTCTGATGAAGATAATCCTTTCAGAGATTTATTTTCTAATCAAGAGTCTGGAATTTATAGTGAAATCAATTCAGGACATGGATTAGAATTTTTTTATGATGATGATGATGGTATTAGAAGATATATGAAGACAAATACTGAATCATTTGGATTATTTTATGCACAATATAATCTAGATCAAAATGGTCTAGCAGAGCAATTTGTAATTGAAAGAAATTTATCAATGTACAAAACTCATGATTTTTATGAAGAAATTGTCAAATACGATCAGTTTTTCACAGGTTGGGATGATCATGAATTAATTGAGAGAAGTACTAATGATTGGGGACAAGATAATGCTACAAGTCCAAATAAAACTTATGCAAAATCAATTTATGATAAATCTGTTAAGAACTATAAAATTCAAGATTCAATTATTTTATCTCTTTACGCAAATCATGCTATCAGTATTTTAGATGCATTGATAAATAGTAGTAATTTGTCTGATAAGGCCTCCATAAGTTATGATTATAGTCCAATATTAAATTTTCATCAGGCATTAATTAGTATTAAATTATAAACTATGATATTAAGATTATTTATATTAAGCATTTTCTTTTTTCATGGATGTTCTACAATAGAACAGTCAAGGTTAACAAATTCTGAAAAATTTGAAATTGGCCTTCAATATTTTGAAAAGCAAAAATATCAAAAATCTAAAGAATATTTTGAAGATATTGTTCAAAATGAACAGGGGACAAACCTTGGTCTAGAATCTACATTTTTATTGGCTAAAACATTATTTGAATTAAAAGAATTTGATGAAGCTTCATATAATTTTAATTATTTTTCAATGTTTTCTAAAGATATTGATAATGTAGAATTTTCACAGTTTATGAAATCAAAATGTGCTTTTGAATCAACCTTGCCTTATAACAAAGATCAAACATCAACTCTATATGCAATTTCCATCATCCAAGAATTTCTAGATAATTTTCCATATTCTAAATTTAAAGATGATGCTTACGATATGATTATAAAGTTAAGAACTAGATTGGCAAGAAAAAACTTTGAGTCAGCAAGGCTTTATCTTAAAATGAAAAAATATAATTCAGCCTTTTATTATTTTGACATTATCATATCAGAGTTTTATGATACAAAATATCATGATGAAGCTTTGATATATTATATTTTCACACATATAGTTATGGATGACTATAAAATGGCTAAATCTTATTATGAAAATATAAAATCTAATTTTAATAATAACCTAAAAAGAATCGAAGCTGAGCAAGTTTTAGAAGATTTTAGAAATGGGCTTGGATTATCGGGTTTATATAAACTATATAAATGAATATCTTTTTCTTTGGAGGCTCTTTTGATCCTCCACATAAAGCACATAAGCTGATTTACAAAAGTTGCATAAATCTATGTGATAAGTTTATATTTGTACCCTCTAGCCAATCACCAGGAAAAGATATACCAAAAGCGAAATCAAAAATTAGAATAGAAATGTTAAATTCTATCATTGAAAAAGAAGATAGAAGTAAGGTTCTTATAGATTTATATGAAATTAATTCAGGTTTAAAACCAAACTTTACTATTGATACTATTAAATATTTAAAGCATAAATATAAAAATGCTACCCTAAATATGGTTATTGGACAAGATCAGTATGAAAATATTAAAAATTGGCACGATTCTGATAAAATAATGCAATTAGTTAAAATTATATGTTTTAAAAGAAAAAGTAAAATTAAAAAAAATAAAAATAATGATATAGATATTATTGATTTTAATATTAACATATCGTCAACGCAGATTAGAAAAAAAATTGCAAATGGTCAGTTTGAGGATATAAAAAATTTTATAACAGAGGATACAATTAATATTATAAAAAATAATAATTTGTATGAAAAATTATGACAATTAATGATGACGGAACATTATTAGGTATTTTGCTATTAATCAATAACCTTTTACCATTTATTTTATTTTTCATTGGGTGTAGTATTTTATATTTTTCAGCAGAATCTTTCATAGATAACTCTATAAACTTATCCAAAAAGTTAAATATTTCTCCTATTATAATAGGTGCTTCAGTAATTGCAATAGGAACAAGTCTGCCAGAACTTTTAGTATCTCTATTTTCAATATTTAAACATAATACTTCAAATGATATTGGTAACCTAGTTTCATCAAGTATTGTAATTGGAAATATTTTAGGTTCAAATATTGCAAATATTGCTTTAGTTATGGGATTTTGCGCAGTAATTCATAATATTGTTTTGAATATCAATATTTTAAAAGATCTACTGTTTATAACTCTTTTAGGTTTCTATGTTCTTGTATGTGTCTATTATGAAATTCCTATAAACTATATTCATGGTATATTATTATTACTATCATTTATTGCATACTTTTATTATTTGATCAAAAATAATTCAAATAATGAAAATGAAATTGATAATAATACAAAAAGTTTATTTATTTGTTTGATAATTATTTTTATATCAATTATTGGATTATCATTAGGAACAAATCTTATTGTCGATAATGCTTTAAATATTTCAAAAATTATAGGTGTAAGTGAATTAAATATAGGATTTTCAATAGTTGCTTTAGGAACATCACTACCTGAACTTTTTACTTCCTTGGCTGCAGTTAAAAGAGGTAATGTTAATTTGCTTTTAGGAAATGTCATAGGCTCAAATATTTTGAATATAATTTTTGTTTTAGGCATATCTTCATTATTTACAAATATTTCAATACAAGCTGAAATGCTAGAGGGTGGCTATTTTATTGGTTTTATTTTTATCTTTACTCATATATTTTTAATTTTAAATTATATTTTTTTCAAATCTTTATCTAAATTTTCGGGAATGATTTTGTTAATTATATATGTGTATTTCATATATAAATTATTTTAGAATAGTGGGATCAGTGATGATTAATTTTTATAATGTAACACTTAAACATAAAAATAGTAGAGGAATACACAATGTTTCTTTTGACATTGAAAAAGGACAATTTGTATACCTAATGGGTCCAACAGGTGCTGGAAAATCAACAATCATAAATTCAATAATTAAATCTGTTGTTCCAGATTCTGGACAAATTTTAGTTAATAATTACGATGTATCAAAATTATCAGAAAACGACTTAACTATTTTTAGAAGAGATATAGGTATGGTTTTTCAAGATTTTAAATTGATAAATGATAGATCAATTTTTGAAAATGTTGCTCTTCCTCTTCAAATATTGGGAATCCCAAAAAAAACAATTATCATTAAGGTTGAAGAAATTTTAAATAAAGTTGGTTTGAAGCATAAAATTAACTCTATGCCTAATGAATTAAGTGGAGGTGAGCAACAGAAAATATGTGTAGCTAGAGCACTTATCAAAAATCCTAAGATAGTTGTTGCAGATGAGCCAACTGGTAATCTTGATCCTAGTTCATCAGATGATATAATTGATTTATTAGAGAAAGAGTCAAAAAATGGTACAACTATTATTATGGCAACCCATAATTATCCCTTAATAGAAAATAGAATTAAACATTTTATAGAATTGAATAATGGAAAAGTAGTATCATGATAGAGCAATTAAAATTTATTTTAATAGAAAGTTTACAATCTTTTAAAAGATTTCGTTTGTATTCTTTTATTTCATCTTTGACAATAATGATTTGTTTAATAATTATATCTTTTATCATTTATTTATCTGATGTTACTAATAATTTGTCTAAAAATTTTAAAAAAAATGAATCAGTATTAAAAATTTTTTTAAAAAATAATATTGACGACGATAAATCATTAGAAGTTTGTCAAAATATTAAAGAAGATTATGAATTTGAATTAATGACATTTGAAAATAGGAATGAACTTTTTTCAAAAATTGATAAAAATTTAAAAACTTGGCTCAAAGATGATTTAGAATTCATTCCATGTTTGTGTTCATTTAATATTGATATTACAACTGTTGATGAAATTGATAATTTATCAAATCAAATTTATCAAAATTATAAAGATGTGATTGATAAAATAGTCTATCCAAGATCTTATTTGGTAAAATTTGAACAAATTTTATCATTAGTTTATTCTGTAATATTTTTAATTGGAGTGATTATCTTTGTTGTAAGTATATACAATATTTCAAATATTATTAAATTATCAATAGAATCACGAAAAAATGTTATTGAGATTTTAAAACTTCATGGCGCTAATAAAATATTTATAAAAGCTCCCTATATTTTTGAAGGTGTAATCCATGGATTGATAGGATTTATTTTATCATCTTTATTTATATTGTTTTCATTTAATATATTTTCATCATTTATTTATGATCATTTTTTAGCACAGTCTTTGATTACTTCCATTTCATTTCAAACATATATTTTAATTAATTTAATATTTGGTGTCATTCTTGGATTTATTGGTAGTAATTTAGGCACATCTAATTATTTAGAGTAAGGGGTTGCAAATGCCAAAAGGTGTTAAGTCAAATACAAAAAAAACAAATAAAACCAAAAAAACAGTAAAAACAAATACTGCTAAATTGAAAAAACTCAATGAAGAAATTAAAATTTTAAAAGATGCTAATGAGCAATCAGAGGATAAGTTTATGAGATTGATGGCTGAATTTGAAAATTTTAAAAGAAGAAATAATAAAGCATTAATAGATTCTCATCAAAAATCACTTGAAAAAATCATAACTTCTTTCCTACCAGTACTTGATGATTTACAAAGAATAATAAACGATGATAGTAATTCTGACTTAAGTGTCTTAAATGATGGTATTTCAATGGTAGAAGCAAAGTTTACAAAAATCTTGTTGAGTTACAATATTGAGAAATTTGATTCTATTGGACAAGATTTTGACCCTGATTTTCATGAAGCAATAATGAGTCAAGATTCAAAAGAGAAAGAAAATATTATTTTAGAAGAATTTGAGAGCGGCTACAAAATAGATGATAAAATTATTAGACATTCTAAAGTTATAGTTAGTAAAGGCAATAAATGAGAGATTACTACGAAATATTAGGTGTTAATAAAGGTTCATCTGATGATGAGATAAAAAAAGCATATAGAAAAATTGCTATAAAATATCATCCTGATAAAAATCCAGATAACAAATCTGCAGAAGAAAAATTTAAAGAGGCAGCAGAAGCCTACTCTGTACTTAGCGATACAAATAAAAGGCAAAGATATGATCAATTTGGACATGCTGGTGTTAATGGAGCAGGTGGAGGTCAAGGATTTTCAAACATGGATGTCAATGATATATTTTCAGCTTTCGGAGATATTTTTGGTGATTCAGATAACATTTTTGGAAGCATGTTTGGTAATCAAAGAGGCTCAAGAAAAAGAAAAGGTGGTAGTGATTTAAAAATTTCCATTCCTTTGTCTTTAGAACAAATGTATAAAGGTGGATCTAAAACAGTCAAAATTAAAAGATTAGAAAGAATACCAGGTGAATCTCCAAAACAGTGTAGTTCTTGTGGAGGTTCTGGGCAACTAAAGAGAGTTAGTCAATCTTTTTTAGGGCAAGTTGTAAATATTGTTGAGTGTAATAATTGTAATGGACAAGGTATGATAGGTGGAAGAGAAAAAAAATCTACTGAAGTCACTTTTGATATACCGCAAGGAGTTTCATCTGAACATTACCAAGTTGTTCAATCTATGGGAAATCAAGGATTTAATGAGTCTGATGATGGTAATTTAATTGTCTACTTTCAAGAAAAAGAACACCCATTATTTTTAAGAGATGGTAGCGATATTTATTTATCAATATCAATAGGGTATCATCAAGCCGTATTAGGAGATAAAGTAAAAATACCTACAATAAATGGTGAAGTTAATTTAACAATACCAAAAGGAATTAAATCAGGTCAAGTTGTTAGAGTTAAGGGAAAAGGTATGCCTGACCCTAGAAGGAGAATAAATGGTGATCAATTTGTAAAAATAAATATCATCACCTCTGATAATAAAAGTAAAGACTTTATATTACTTATGGAAAAAATGAAAGAAATTTTAGGAGAAGATATTAATTGTTCTAAATTTGAATAATTTTATCATAATTTATGCAATGGAAAATAGTAATAAATCAAATTCATTAGATAATAACAAAATTGAAATAAAATCTTTTATTTATGATTGGGGTTTAATATTTCTCATAATGTTACTTATTTTTATAATTACAATTCCTCCAGTTATATGGAACGAAGAAAATTCAAAGATTACAAGTAGTAGAAATAGAATGTTAGATTTAGCCTATGCTTTAAAATCTTATAATAAATTAACAGGTAAATTAACAGATGACAAAGACTTAATTTTTGAAACTATAATGCATGTCAGAGATTCTTTGATTGCTAATGAATCTCTTAATGGAAATAAAAATATTTTTTTATCATGTGAATATGAGGCTACTTTTTTAATGAATCCAATTGAGGGGTCGAGAATTGATAGTAAAATTGATTTAAGTGCAATTGATAGAAAAGATAGATTGAATCATATTGATAAAACAATTTATGATATGAAAAGTAGTGAATTCGATGGAACAAGAATTTATGAAATTCCTGAAATTGAAGATGTTAAAAATATACCAGATATTGTTCCATTAATACAAATTGACTACGAAACTCAAACCTTGTATTTTTCAGATCCAAGTTTACAAACTATTGACTCTCTTTATTCATTAGAGAACTTAATTCGCTTTGGTAGAAAAGATTGCGCTGATACAGTTAAAGTTGATATACCTCGAAATTTTGGATTTATGCTTGATACTTTATTTAGTAACTCATCAATAATAACTGAAAATGTAACAGATACGATATATACTTTGAAAGAACCTGTAGAAAATGATGATGTACAAACTAGTTATGTTAAAAATGAATATTTATTCAAATACATACCAAAAAGTGAATATGATAGTTTATGGAGTTTTGGAATATCTAAATATGAAAATCAACCAACTTCTATTGATTCTTCATACTTGAATAAACTCATTAGTGATACAACTTATACAATAACATATATTGATGATGAAGAATTTGATGAAACGGAAGAGGAAGCATCAAATCAAATTATAAGAAAAGTTTTAGATATGGATATATGGTATTTGATAGAAGAAAGTATGCAAGATTGCTCAGATTATAAAAAAGAATCATCATGTTTAGTTGATGCTGATTGCATGTGGGACTTAGAAAAAGGCTGTATAGATAATAATGTTGAAGAAAGCAATGATACAGAAATAGATACCAATCAGGATGAAGATTTTATTTCAGATGATGAATGGGATGATTTATTTGCTGATTTTGAAGATGAACTCAAAAATGAAATAGAGTTTGGAGATACTCTTAAAGTTAAATATGAATTTAAAAGCAGATTTATTTCAGGTTTTGAAATCATTAATAGAACGATTAACATTGAGGATTATGATCGAAAACGATATGATTTAACAACAGAATTATTAAAATCTCCTATAACAGGCCAAGAGTATCAAATAATACTTTCTGGCAATAATGAGTATGATACAGGTGAAGATTATATTGATTCAAATAATAATGAGATTTGGGATATTGGTGAATATTTTACTGATATGCCAGCAAATTATAAAATAATATCACCTGTAGATGATACTTATAAAGAAAATAGATTCTTACTATTTAATTTTAGGCCTGGAAGTCCTGGTTTTATCGAAAATGATGAAATAAGTTGGGATGTTAAGCCTAAATGGAATTATCCCCTAAAATAATTTTTTAGTTATGATTAGCATTATAGCAGGGAAGTATAAAGGTAGAAAACTTTCCTATTTCAATAGTAATCAAGTACGTCCTACACTTGCAAAAGTTAGAAAATCAGTTTTTGATATTTTAGGACCTTTAAATGGAAAAAAAGTCTTAGATTTATATTCTGGTGTAGGCAGTTTAGGTATTGAAGCTCTGAGCAGAGGTGCTATTCATTTAACAGCTGTAGAAAAAAACCCCAAAGTTTTTAAAATTTTATTAACTAATATTAATAAAATTTGTAATGGTGATAATGTAAAAATACATCGAATGGACGTTACTAAATTTTTAAATATGAATAAGAATAAGTATGATATTATTTTTGCAGATCCTCCTTACACAGATTTAAATTTTTTTGAAATTAAAGAATCTATTTCTAACTTCTTAAACGAAAAAGGTGTTTTTTGTATGGAAATGAAAAAAACTAGAAACATTGTTTTTGATAATGATGTTAGAATTAAAAATTATGGAAACACACAGGTAGCCATATGGCAGATAAATTAAATATTGCAATATATCCAGGGTCTTTTGATCCATTAACTAATGGTCACCTTGATATCATTTCTAGAGCATCGAAATTATTTGATGAAGTTATAGTTGGAATATCTCAATCATCTTCTTCTAAAAATTATTTATTTTCAGATGATGAAAGATTAAAATTAGCTAAAAAATGTACAAAAAAATTAATCAATGTAAAGCCAATTGTTTTCGATGGTCTTCTTGTTGATTACGCGGTGAAAAATAATGTCAATGTTATAATAAGAGGTTTGAGAGCATTCTCTGATTTTGAGTCTGAATTCCAAATGGCATTGATGAATAGAAAATTAAATACAGATATAACAACAATATTTTTAATGCCTCATGAAAAATATACCCATATAAGTTCATCTATTGTAAAAGAAGTATTTTCGCTTAAAGGTGACATATCTGATTATGTATCAGATGAGGTTTTAGAGGCGCTAAATCAAAAGTATGAAAAAAAGTAAATTTTTAGATCAACTAATAGATAGAGCCCTTGAAAAAAAATCATCAATTTTACTTCCTGAAATAAATGATGAGCGTATACAAAAAGCAATTATTAAGTTAAAAAATCTTGGTTTTAACATTTTAGATCTAAATGATTTTTCAAACAATGATAAATATATTAAATATATTTTTTCAAAAAAGTTTTCAGATAATTGGCCTGAAAAAGAAGTGATTAAATATTTAGATAATCCTTTAAATAAAGCGCTTACAATTCTTGCTTGTGATGAAATTGATGGTGTTGTTGCAGGAGCAAATACTTCAACAGCAGATGTCCTCAGATCTGCTTTGAGAATTGTAGGTATTGATCCAAACTATAAATGGATATCCAGTTCTTTTTTAATGATTGGTGAAAATCCTGAACAGATATTTACATATTCCGATTGTGCCGTTATTCCTGAGCCCAATTCTGAACAATTAGCAATGATAGCAAAAGCTTCATCAGATATGCATCAATTAATTACAAATCAAAAACCTAAAATTGCATTTTTATCTTTTTCAACTAATGGTAGTGCTAGTCATTATAGAGTAGATAGAGTTAAAGATGCAGTCAAAATTTTCAAGAAAAAATATCCTAATATTTTGCACGAAGGTGAAATACAATTTGATGCTGCAATTTCGAGTGACATTGCCAAAAGGAAAAATCCTAATACAAGATTAAATGGTCCTGCTAATATCTTTGTTTTCCCAAATATTGATGCCGGTAATATTTCTTACAAAATTACTAGACAATTAGCAGGTTTTAGTGCTTGGGGACCTTTGCTACAAGGATTAAGTCGTCCAGTACATGATTTGTCCAGAGGATGTAGTGTTGATGATATTATAAATGTAACTGCAATTGCTTGCATTCAAAAAGCACACTAAAATCTTAACTTTTTTCATTATATTTACTCTTGTTAAACCTTAAATTAATTACATTTTAAGTTAAACAAATTATAAACAGTTTTTTAAAAATATTTTCAAAGAGTTAAGTACACACAATATAAAGGATTAGTTAAACATGCAAAATATAAATATACCCCAAAATGGTCAAAAAATTTCAATATCAAATGGAGAACTTAACGTACCTTCAAATCCAATTATTCCATTTATTCAAGGCGATGGAATTGGTGAAGATATTTGGGCTGCTTCTGTGAAAGTTTTTGATCAAGCAGTCTTAAAAGCATATAATGGAGAACGAAAAATTGAATGGATGGAAATTTATGCAGGGGAAAAAGCAAATTTAGTTTATAAAGAAAATATTTGGCTACCCCAGGAAACGCTAGATGTAATAAATGAGTATTTAATTGCAATTAAGGGACCATTAACTACACCTGTTGGCGGTGGAATTAGATCTATCAATGTAGCTTTAAGACAAAAATTAGACTTATATGTATGCTTAAGACCAGTTACCTGGTTCAATAACGTTCCTTCACCTGTTAAAAATCCTGAATTAATTGATATGGTAATATTTAGAGAAAATACTGAAGATATATACGCAGGAATTGAATTTTTATCAAAAAGTCAAGATTTAGATAAATTTTTAAATTTCATGAAATCTGAATTTCCTGATCAATATGATAAAATTCGATTTCCAAACTCATGCGGTATTGGTATTAAGCCTATTTCTCAAGAAGGTACTTACAGATTAGTTGAATCGGCAATAAAGTATGCTATTGATAACAACAGGAAGAGTGTAACTTTAGTTCACAAAGGAAATATAATGAAATTTACGGAAGGTGGATTTAAAGATTGGGGATATAAAATTGCGGAAGAACATTTTTCTGATTCAGTTTTTACATGGAAACAATATGATGATATAAAAGCAAAACATGGTGTTGAAGAAGCAAACAATCAACAAAATAAAGCAATAGATACGGGTAAAATTATCATTAAAGATGTTATTGCAGATGCATTTTTACAACAAATTTTAACTAGACCAGATGAATATGATGTGATTGCAACTATGAATTTAAATGGCGACTACATTTCTGATGCGCTTGCAGCACAAGTTGGTGGAATTGGGATTGCACCAGGAGCAAACATAAACTATCAAACAGGAAAAGCAATATTTGAAGCTACTCATGGTACTGCACCAAAATATGCTGGTCTTGATAAAGTTAATCCTAGTTCTGTGATTCTTTCAGGAGAAATGATGCTTAGATATATGGGCTGGAATGAAGCTGCTGATTTAATACTAAATTCAATGGATAAAACTTTTTCAAATGCTACAGTAACATATGATTTTGCTAGACAAATGAATAATGCAGAAGAACTAAAATGTTCTGAGTTTGGCGATGCTTTAATTCAAAATATGTAATTATGCGTTTTATTGATGAAACAATCATCCACGTTAAAGCTGGAGATGGAGGTCATGGATGTATCGCTTTTTTAAGGGAAAAATTCAGACCAAATGGAGGTCCATGCGGTGGAGATGGTGGAAAGGGCGGCGATATAATCTTTCAATCTGATAAGCAATTATCAACCCTTCAAGACTTACCTAAAAATCATCACTACAAAGCAAAAAGAGGTGAACATGGAAAAGGAAAAAATTGTCATGGAAAAAATGGTGTAGATTTTATTATTAAAGTTCCACCAGGAACTATTATAAAAGATTTAAATACAGAGCAAATCATTCATGATTTTAAAAAACATTCAGAATCTTTTGTAATTGCAAAAGGAGGAAATGGTGGTTTTGGAAATGCAAGATTTAAAACAAAAAATAATGTTGCACCTAAAATTGCAAACAATGGTGCACTTGGAGAAGAATTTTCTTTATCTCTCGAACTAAAAGTACTTGCTGATGTTGGTCTAGTTGGATTTCCAAATGCAGGTAAATCTACACTAATATCTAAAATTTCAAATTCTAAGCCTAAAATATCTGATTATCCTTTTACAACATTAACGCCCAATCTGGGAATAGTTAAATATCATGATTATAAATCATTTGTAATGGCAGATATACCTGGTTTGGTTGAAGGTGCATCAAAAGGAAAAGGATTAGGTAGTCAATTTTTAAGACATATTGAGAGAACTAAAGTTTTAGTTTTTATAATTGATGCAAACTCTGAAACAATTAATGATGATTATAACGTACTTAAAAAAGAATTATTAAATCATAAGCCTGATCTTGATAAACTTCCAAAATTAATTCTTTTATCAAAAGTTGATACCATAAATGATACAGAATTAAATCAAAAAAATCTTCCAAATGGTGTAAAAATAATAAAAATATCATCAATTACAGGAAAAAATCTTGAAAATGCTATCAAAAGTATTGCATATTTAGTAGAGTCATAAGGCTATTATTGAACACATAAAAATGTAATATTAATATTCGTGTGCATATTAATTTTTGCTTTCTTTAATAATCGTCTAATAATTAACAAATAAATTTTTATTTATTTTACAAAGTTAAATTTTGTGACCAAGAGCATATAATATGTTTCTGGTTTTTAATATATTCCTATGATATTATATCATAGGTATTGATTTTTGAATATATAATTGATACAAAAAATTTTCAATTTAAGGAGAAGAAAAATGAGATTTACAAAATCTATCATTATTAGTTTAACGTTATTTATTTCATCTGTTTTTGCTCAGGATGTTACTATGGGTCTTGGTTCGTATGATGGATCTAGCGCTGAAGTTACCATGTCAACTTCCCAAGCAGTTGGCGGTTTTCAGTTTAGTGCTCCTGGTGCAAGTATATCTGGAGGTAGCGGAGGCCTTGCAGCTAGTGCTGGATTTATTATTTCTGCAGGTGGTGAAACTGTTTTAGGATTTTCATTTACAGGTAATACAATACCAGCAGGTAGTGATGGCGTTTTAACTAATTTATCTGGATCATTTCCAGATGATTTATGTTTATCTTTTGGAACAGGCGCTATAGCAGATGCAAATGGTATTGCACTTGACGCAACCTTTGGTGAATATGATTGTGATTATGTTGATGAATGTACAGATATTGATGGTGATGGTGTATGTGACGATGTAGATGATTGTGTAGGTCAATATGACGAATGTGGTATTTGTAATGGTGATGGTATTGCAGATGGTGCATGTGACTGTGATGGTAACGTAGAAGACTGTGCTGGAAACTGTGGTGGTGATGCTGTAGTTGATTCTTGTGGCATA
>PARL01000001.1 GCA_002711465.1 Fidelibacterota bacterium
ACTCCATTAACTAAAAAAATTGTATCAAATGATATATCTCTCGAATATTCAAAAAACCTACATGGATTAGATAGAATAGGAAAGCCAGAAAATTTTATACCAATTATTAAATCATTAATTGACCCAAGATCAGATTGGATAACGGGTCAAACTATTCACGTTGATGGAGGTTTATCAAATGTTAAATAATAATTATGGTTATGCATGCATAAATATGCAACTTGCATACCCAAAGGAATACGGTAACAGTAAGGAAAACAGAATTGTAACTCATAGAAATATGATAAAAAAAACTTTCTTTGATAAAGGTATTGATTATGCATCAGAACTAAGTTTAAAAAATTGCAAAGATCTGTTTGAGATTGTGAAATGGAATAAGAAAAATAACTTTAATTTTTTTAGAATGTCATCTGATATGTTTCCATGGTGCAGTGAATACAAAATGTCTGATTTACCAGATTATAAACAGATTGCTGCTATATTGAAAGACATTGGTAAATATATTAACGATAATAATCTTAGAGTAACATCGCACCCTGGACCATTTAATGTCCTTACTTCTCCTAAAGAACATGTTGTTAGAAATTGTATTCATGATCTCACAATACATGGTGAAACATTTGACCTTATGAATTTATCAAGAACCCCTTACAACAAAATAAATATTCACATAGGTGGTGCTTATGGAGACAAATTATCTGCAATGAAAAGATTTTGTGAAAACTTTAAAATGCTACCAAAATCAGTACAAGAAAGATTAACTGTAGAAAATGATGATAGAGATTCACTCTATAGTGTGAAAGATTTATACGAAAATGTCTACAAAGCAATCGGTATTCCAATCGTATTTGATTATCATCATCATAAATTTTGCGATGGCGGACTCACAGAGGAAGAGGCACTAAACCTTGCTTGCAAAACATGGGGTATTGTCAAGCCTGTTATACATTACTCTGAATCAAGATCATTAGAACATAATGATCCATCAATTAAGCCTCAGGCTCATTCTGATTACGTTTATGATTACATAAACACTTATGGCAGAAATGTTGATGTGATGATTGAAGCAAAACATAAAGAACTTGCTGTTATGAAATATTTAAACATTCATAAAATGGCCATTTAAAAATTTTACATTAAAATGAAGAAAGGAAAACAATGAAAATAATGTATAGATACCTAATGATAACTATTGGTTTATTATCATTAGTAATATCTCAAAATACACACATGGTAGAAGCTGGAAGTTACTACTACAGTCCAAATAGTTTAACCATAAACGCAGGAGATACTGTGGTATGGGAAAATAATGCAGGATTTCACGATGTCGAATTCATTTCAGGACCTGAGACGCCATCACTTGGTGCTTGTTCAGGGCCTTGTACTATCGGAGAACTTGTTTTTAACGAACCAGGTACATATTCTTATATATGCAGTATTGGAAGTCATGAACAACAAGGAATGGTTGCTACATTAACAGTTGAACCTGTCGTAAGTACAACAGCATCAGTACAGATTGTACATAACAGCGCATCACCAACAGTAGATGTATATGTTGATGGTGCACTTGCAGTACCAGGTTTTGAATACAGAACGGCAACTGGTGTTCTTGAACTGCCATTAGAATTTACAGTAGGTATTGCGCCAACAGGTGGTGAAGTAATAGCCGAGTTCCCATTCACACTAGAAGAAGGTGGTGAATATGTAGTTGTTGCTACGGGTCTATTAGGTAATGAAGATACTCCATTTGGACTTGCTGCTGCAGGTACAACATTTGGTGCATCAGAAGGTAATGTAGGTTTAAATGTATATCACGGTTCTACAGATGCTCCAGCTGTTGATATTTTAGCAGATGGTGGTGTACTAGTACCGAACTTATCATATGGTGAATTTTCAGGTTATGTAGAAGTACCTGCAAGTGATTATACTATCGGTATTGCTCCAACAGGCGGTGAATCAATCGCAGACTTTATCGCACCATTAAGTGGTCTAGGCGGTGGTTCTGCTGTAGTATTTGCATCTGGATTCCTATCTGGAGATGATCCAGCATTTGGTGTATTTGCTGCATTAGAAGATGGTACCGTACTAGGATTAGAATCAGGCAGTTTGTCAGTTGTAGAATTTGCTGAAGATTTTAAATTGAACCCAACTTATCCTAACCCATTCAATCCAAATACGACTATAAGTTTTGAAGTCAATCAGTATTCTGATATTGCTGTTAACATTTATGATATAAATGGTAAAGTTGTAGAAAACTTATTTAGTGGATTTAAAAGTGCTGGAAATTACTCTATTGATTGGAAGGCTAATAACCTACCTAGTGGAGTTTATTTTGTTAATGTAAATACAGAGTCATTTACAGCTACTCAAAAAATCACACTATTAAAATAGTAATATCATTTTATAAAAAAGCCTCATAATTTATGGGGCTTTTTTATTTTAAATTAACTGGAGATTAATCATGATATCAATGGTATATATAGTAGAAGTTTTCAAAATAATTGCTACAGTTGCAATATTCTTTGTATGGTTTGTAAGATATAAAAATGTTAAAGCTGAATTCAAAAGATATGGATATCCGAGATGGTTTAGAGATTTAATTGGAATTATGAAAATATCTTTTTGTATCATGCTTCATTCAAGTATTAATGAAGTTGTAACAATAGGATCTCTTGGTATTTCTGTATTAATGATGGGTGCATTTTTTACACATATGAGAATGAAAAATTCATTCAGAGAATATATTGCTTCACTTGCAATGTTAGCAATAAGTGGTTTAATCTTATTGTATACATTTATAATTTAAAATTAAATGAAAATTAGCATAATCAGAATGATTATCTTACTGCTTATGTGTGCTCTAGCCTTAGCAGGAGCAGTTTTTACTACTGTTATAATTCAAAAAATATTTAGTTAATCTAGCCAAATGGATAAGGTAATAAGTCCTTTATATAGTGGGTAGTAAATTCTTTGCCTTCCGTACTTGATATATAAATTGGTATGTCACCTAGATATTCATAAATGATTTGTCTACATGAACCACAAGGTTTTGCAAAGTTATCTGATACAATTGCTATTGCTTTAAATTTAGTATGACCTTGTGATAAAGCAGAGTATATTGCAACTCTTTCAGCACATAAAGTACTTGGATATACTGCTGATTCAATATTACACCCATAAATTATTGTTCCATCTTCACATAGTATTGAACAACCTACGGCGAAATTACTATACTTTGATTGAGAATTTTTTTGTGCTTTTGTAGCGTGTTTAACTAGTTCTAATTCTTTCATATAAAATATTTAATTAATTTAGAGCGTACTTTTTAAGAATATTTAATTCAATAAATTTGAGGGTATCCATATGTGTTGAATCTAAAAATACAGGAGGTGCCATTCCGTTTTCATAGGCTTGTTTCCAGCGTAAAGCACATAAACACCATCGGTCACCTGGTTTGACACCTGGAAATTGAAACTCAGGATTTGGAGTTGATAAATCATTACCTATAGATTTACTAAATTCTAAAAACTCTTCTGTAGCTAATACACAAACAGTATGAACTCCAACATCTTCGTTGCAAGTATCACATGATCCATTTCTAAAAAAACCTGTTTTAGGATTATTACAACAACTATCCAGTTTTTTTCCAAATACATTAATTGATTCTTTTTTTATCATGAATATTTTTATTTAATTATATATTTCATATGTCTTAATCAGAAACGCATCTTACAGAGATGCCATAATTTTTAGTTATTGAATGCCTATGTATATCAGATCCTAGCCAAAACAATTCTCGAGTCCATGCTAAATCTGATTCTACTTCAGTCGATGTCCAAAACCAAGCTAAATAACCTAAATAATATCCCATTAAATCATAATTTCCATTTTCATCATTTGTTAAGCCTGCTGGCAATGCAAAAAAGCCACTTGCATTAGTTGCTCCATAATTAGGCTCTTGCCATAATCCATCATTTCCTTGAATTGTACCTGTACCTTTTAAAGGTCCTCCAGCAAAACTACTATGAATGTCATCATGATTTTCTGCAAAAGGATTTGCATCGGGGTCTAAATATAAAATTAACTCTGACCATTCTTCATCTGATGGAAGATGAAAACCCTCTGGACATATACCACGATCATCAACAGCTGCGGACCAATTATATAAATATCCATATGTATCAGCATTTGATAAATCATTATTGTAAACAGCATAATGACCAACAAAATTATTATCCCAAAGATTTGGATTGTCAATAAATATAATTTCATCACCATTTGAATAGCGAGTAGTTTTAAGGTTCTCTGCCATCCATAATTGTTGTCCTATTTGAACAGTTTGATAAATATTTCCATCAATATCTTCACATATAGGAAATGTTTCCCAACAATCATTTAAAATACACTCAACCTCAACCAATACATCTAAGATATTTAGTATTCCATCATCATTTGCATCACATTGAGGAAATAAAAAAGACAATGTAAAAAATATTATTAATAATTTATTTAACATTTTAATATCCTTTATAATAATTGATTATTTTAACTATATCATAATATAATCATTAAAGATAAAAAAAACCCCCCAGTAAATGAGAGGTTTTCTTCTAGTACCCCGGATACGATTCGAACGTATGACCTACGGCTTAGAAGGCCGTTGCTCTATCCAGCTGAGCTACCGGGGCATTTTAAGCCTCAAAATTTAATAAAATGTAAAAGTAAATTAAAAGTATTAAAAAGAAAGTTGACAATTAAATACTATACCATTATTGATTGTTGGTGACAAAGCAGATTCTAATTTAATATTATTTTGACCATTTAAGTATGCAACATCAATAAATGAAACTATCCTATTGACAATTAAAGCAGCAACTGTAAAATTATTTATTTTTTTTGCATTTGAACTTTTCACTCTAAGATCATTAAATGTATTTCTATTTTTTGTTGTATCCCAATCCCACTGATATTTAGGTGTATCTGGATAGGTATCATTAAATCTTCTTTGCCTTTCCATATTTTCGTTAAATTCATACATATTATCATATTGACTCATATGTACAATTAATAGAGAAAGTTCATTATCATTAATTAAATTTAAATTTATATCAGCGTGAAATGAACCAAAAGACATATAATCATCAATATACATATTATTTGCATAGGAACTTCCAAGGAAAGAAAACCATGAACATGCTTCTAGTATGAAAAAATTACGTGATCTATTTTTTTCATCTAATTCTAACTGCCCCCATCCAGGAACAATTAATGATTTATATGCATTTTTATCAATAGTCTGACTTAATTGAGAAAATGATAAAGATATTAAACTTAGTAATATATATAATCTAAAAATTTTCATTTTTTTCTTTTCTACGTGATATTGATGATTTGATGATCATTATCACAATAATTATTATATTAAAAATAGAAAATACATCACCATATTTTGTATAAAATGTTTTTTTGTCTGAAGAAATAATTTCTGCTTCTAATACACCCTCTTTATTGAACTCAATTTTTTCAGTAATGTTCCCATATGAATCAACAACCATAGTAACACCTGTATTTGCACATCTTGCAACATATCGTCTGTTTTCAATTGCTCTAAAAATACATCTGTCTGCATGCTGATCTAACTGCGGGTTTCTTGGATACCACCCATCATTTACAATATATGTAATAAATTCTGCACCTTGATTTACAAATTTTCTAGTTAAATCAGGGAAAACAGATTCAATGCATATCATAGATGCAAAATTAATTCCATCAACTGAAAACATTGTTAATTCATTTCCAATATCAAAATTAGATATATTTGATTGAAATCCTATATTAAGACCGATAATATTAAAAATATCTGGTGTTCTTTCGACATTTGGAACTAATTTCTGCTTATTAAATATAGATATAATAGAATCTGATTTAAACAGTAATGCAGAGTTATATCTCTTATTATCAATTCTTAAATCTGCTCCTGCTACTAGTGAAAATTTAGAATTTTTTAAAAAATTATTCATCTTAGATGATAAAGATGAATTATAAGTACCGCCCTTTAAAAAGGCACCTGAAATACTACTTTCAGGCCATATAATCAAATCTGCTATATGGTTAGAAGGCTTATTAGAGAGATTTATTAATTTATTAAGTGATCCTCTTAAAGACCTTCTTTTTTCCTCAAGTGCAATATTTGGTTGAATTAATTTTATTTTTATTTTATCACCATTTATTTTATGGTTAGTTTTTAAAATTGAACCTGAAATCCATGGAAATAAAAAAACTATTACTAAAATGAACATATTTTTAAAATTTATTTTCGAATAAAGATTTAGAATTAAAACATTTAATAAAACAATCCAAAATGTTAAACCAAAAATACCAGTGTATTCAATAATTTGAGAAATTATAAGAAAATCTGTTTGAGAGTAAGATAAAGAGTTCCACGCGGACCCATAAAAACCTAAAGATCTAACGTACTCTATTGAAACGATTATAAATGGTAAGGAAATAATGCTAAAATTTAATTTTCTTTTTAAATAAAAATAAATGCCATAAATAGTAAAAATATTTATTGTTAAAACTAATACAACTAATATCATAATTAGATATCTTAAAATTTGACTATCTAATCCAATATTATCTGAAATCCAAAAAAAGAAAATTAGGTGNTATANAAAACTCCAAATAAATGAGTATTTAAAAATTCCTTTATAAGTGGTTTGTTCTTCTATAATTAAAAAAAATGGAAAAAGAGAAAACCATGCTAAAAATCCTAAACTCCATGGTTGTTGTGATAATCCCATTAATATAGCAGAAATAATGGTTAAAATATATTTATACATCAAATGGTCTCTAAATATTCATTTAAAATAATTGAAGCAGCAATTTTATCAACCTTATCTTTATTATATCCTACTTTTATATCCATTTGATGCATAAATTTTTCAGCCTCAGACGATGTNAGTCTTTCATCAATCAAAATAACATCATACCCTAATTTACATTCAAGTTTTGAAACAAAATCTCTTACTTTTTCTGTCTGCTTTGTATCTTCACCTTTCATATTATANGGAATACCAACTACAACTTTATTAACTTGTTTATCATTTATAATATCCAAAAGTTGACTGAATAAATGGTCCATACTATCATAATTNAGAGTTTTATATGGTTTTGATATTGTGCATGTCAAATCNGATAAAGCAAGACCAACACGAACCTCGCCAAAATCAATAGCTAGAATTCTATTCAATTAAACTTTCCATTCTTTTNTTAATTCAGATTTAAGACTTTTCCCAGGTTTAAATGAAATTTTTCTATGTGCAGGAACAAAAATTTCTTCGTTTGTCCTAGGGTTACGAGCTTTTGGTTTTGCTTTAGTTGGTTTAACTTCAAAAATACCAAAATTTCTTAATTCTATTCTAATATTATCTTTTGGTTGTTTCAAAATATCTAAAATTGTTTCTAAAAAATTATCAACCATAAATTTCATATCATCATGCGAAAATAATAACTTTTGTGATAANTTTTTTACTAAATCATCTTTATTATATTTTACTGTTTTCAAATCTTAGTGCCTTTCAATTTTATAAATTCTATTNATCGTTTTTAATTTATTTTGCAGTCTATTTAATTGTTTAATATCTCTTACCTCTACAATTAAATTACAATTTGCCAAGCCAGAATCTGCAGTCATATTTATACTAGATATATTCATTTTTAAATTTGATGTACATTCAATAATATCCTTAGCTAAATCTTTTCTATCCTCTCCATCAATTTTTAATCTTACAATATATGAAGAATCATCAGATAAATTCCATTGAACAGTAATTAATCTATTTGTTTCTGATAATGGATAGTTGCTACATGAGGCTCTATGAATTGTCACTCCTCTACCTTGTGTAACATATCCAACAATTTCATCTCCAGGTATTGGATTACAACATTTTCCATAATTAATTAGTGTATTACTTATACCGCCGACNGTTACACCTTTTGCAATACCTCTAGCTTTACGTATGAATTTTTGTGTTAAAGATTCATCTTCNTTGATTTCTGTTAGTTCNTTTTTAGGTTCAATTTTTTTAACTAAATCTTTTACTGTTTTTTCACCATTNGCNAAGTCTATATATATGGATTCTTCACTTGCATTATCAAATAAATGAAAACTTTCAATTACCTTTTTAAGAATAGAAATTTTCTTCATTTTTCTTAAACCTTTTTCAAGTATTTCTTTGCCTAAAATAATCTTTTCTTTGTATTCATTTTTCTTAATCCATCTTTTAATATGATTTTTTGATTTTGGCATTTTAACTACTTTAAGCCAAGCATAACTTGGGTGTTTATTATCAGAAGTCATAATCTCCACTGAATCACCATTTTTTAATTCNGTGTTTAATGGTACAATATGTCCATTAATTTTAGCNCCTGAGCATTTTAATCCAACTTCACTATGTATTTCAAAAGCAAAATCAATAGGTGTTGCATTTTCAACTAATTGAACAACGTCACCATTTGGNGTAAAAACAAAAATTTCATCATGAAATAAATCAGTTTTAAGCATATCCATGAACTCTTGAGGATTTTTATTTTCATTACTAAGTTCATCTATCATATCTCTGATCCAAGCAAACTTTTCTAAAATTTTTTCTTTTCGTTCAATTTGATCAGATTTATCTTTATATATCCAGTGAGCGGCTACTCCTATTTCTGCTATTTGATTCATTTCTTTTGTTCTAATTTGTACTTCAACCATTTTGCCTTCTTTTCCAAAAACTGTGGTGTGTATAGATTGATATCCATTACTTTTTGGCATAGCAATATAGTCTTTGAATCTATCTTGAAGAGGAGTATATTTTTGATGTATTAAACCTAAAACCAAATAACAATCTTTTACTTTGTCTACAATAATTCTAATTGCAAATTGATCAAAAATCTCAGAGAAAGTTATATTTTTGAGTTTCATTTTATTGTGAATAGAATAAAAATGTTTAGCTCTTCCTAAAATTTCATATTCTACGTTTATAATTTTTAATTCATCATCAAGAGGCTCAATAAAGGTATTTATATAATTTTTTCTTTCTTTTTCATTTGCTTTAACTAAGTTTTTAATTTTTTTATAATTTGATGGCTCCAGTATTGAAAATATTATATCTTCCATTTCCATTTTAATGTTATTCATACCAATTCTATGTGCTAAAGGAGCAAAAATTTCCTTAGATTCNAATGCTAAACGTCTCTGTTTTATTTTAGTTAAATATGAAATTGTTCTCAGATTATGAAGTCTATCAGCTAATTTTATNATGATAGCTCTTATATCATTAGCAAANGATATAAACATCTTCATAAAATTTTCTGCTTTCTTATGATTTCTGCTATTAAATTTTATACCAGATAGATTTGTTACTGATTCAACTAAATGTAGNACATCTTCTCCATATCTATTGATTATATCNTCCTTNGATANATTAGTATCTTCAATAGTATCNTGCAAAAGGCCACTAATAACCATATTTTTATCCATACCCCAGTCAGCTAGTATAGTTGCTACTGCTACACAATGAATGAAGTACGGTTCACCTGATTTTCNTTTTTGTCCTTTATGAGCAGCTTTTCCAAAGTTNTAAGCATCGTAAACTANATCTAAAGTTTTTTCATCATAATTTTGGTGTTTTTTNAAAGAGNTTAAAAGTTTAGAAAAATCTTTTGGAAGTGAATTTGAAGAATAGCCAATAATACTTTTAATATTTTCTATTACCATATTAAAATTTTTCTATGAAAATGGAACGTCAGAAATCCTATCTGAATACTCATAATTTTCAAATCTAGCATAATCTGCAATAAATGTTACCTTAGCAGTTCCTGTAGGTCCATTTCTATGCTTAGCAATAATAATTTCACCAATATTTTTATCTTCTTCAGATTCTGTATAAACAAATTGTCTGTATATAAATANAACTANATCAGCATCTTGCTCAATAGCTCCACTTTCTCTTAAATCAGACATGATAGGACGATGATTTGTTCTATTTTCTACTGCTCTAGANAGTTGAGATAAACANATAATTGGTATATCAAGTTCTTTTGCTAATGCTTTCANAGATCTTGAAATGTAAGACATTTCTTGTTGTCTATTTTCNGAACGAGTTCCAGNATTTAAAAGTTGAATATAATCTATAATTAAAATATCAATTTTTTTCTCTGCTTTTAGTTGTCTTGCTTTCGCTCTTAATTCCATTACATTTAAACCAGCAGAATCATCAATAAAAATTTTTGATTGAGATAAAGCATTAGCTGCTGTAGATAATTTTCTCCAATCATCTTTTGGTAATTGAGAAGTTTTAATTTTATGACTATTAATTCTTGATTCAGAAGATATTAAACGTTCGCCTAATTGTTTTTTAGACATTTCTAAACTAAATATACCAACTCTTTTATCATGATCTACAGCCACATTTCTAGCNATAGATAAACATAAAGCAGTCTTACCCATTGAGGGTCTACCAGCTAATATAATTAGATCAGATTTTTGAAAACCAGATAGCNTTTCATCTAAATCTAAAAAACCAGAAGGNATACCAAATAATCCNGTATCAGTTTTTGTTCCCCACTCTTTCAAAACCTCTTCAAGTACTGGATTTATTGATACGAATTCACCTCTTTCAGTTTCTTGTGATAATTCAAATATTTTCTTTTCTGCATGATCTAAAATCTCAATTGGATCATATTCTTCATTATATGCTTCTGTACTCATATCAATTGCAGTATTAATAATAGTACGTAATGTGTACTTTTGTTTTACNATTTCAGCATAGTATTCAACATTTTCAGAAGAGGGCGCATCCTCTACTAAACCAGTTATGTAGTAAGTATCACCTACATTTTTTAATTCTTTNTTCTTCTTTAAGTGATCAGTTATTGTTACACTATCTACAATACTACCATTTTCAAACATNTTGCAAATAGCCTTATAAATTNTTTTATGAGCCTCATCATAAAATGCATTGATACTCAAAGAATGAANAGTTTTATATATTGCTTCTTTATTTAATAGTAAGCAACCTAATACTGCTTTTTCTGCAGATAGAGAATAAGGAGATTGTCTNGTTTTACTTTTTTCACTCATGATTTCTCAAAAATTTTATATCATTCCATAAACTTCTTTTTAANTCTGTATTGNTTATTATATCTTTTAAACTATAAGTTGGGATAACTTTTGTTTTATTTAAAAAATTATCTTTCTCACTCATTTGCTTAATATTATCTTTAGTCTTCAAAATATTNTGTGATAATTCTTTACCCATAATTATTATATTATTTAAAGTCAATTTATTTAGATAAGAAATTAATTTATCATTTTTTTGATGNTCAATTCCAATGCAATCAATCACTAAAGTATTATCTTCTGACATATTTAGAGCGTTNAANATTTTATAAAAAGTATTTATTTCGTTTTTATCATTAGAAAATTTTTTAATAAAAACATATTTTGAATTAGTACTACCTAAAATATTGAAAGATGCTTTTTTTATGTCATTTATATAAATTGTATTTCCATATAGTTCTTGATATTGTTTAAAATATCTCTGAACTAAATGGTTATTCATTTGAGTCTTCTTTAGACTCAGCGTCCCAATTTAACTCTTTATTAATATATTCCTTATATGCCTGCATTAATGGTTTTTCTTTATCAAAATCCTCTTTTGAAAAATTTACCAACTCTTCTGAATCTTCAATATCTTCTAAATTGATTTGTTCTAAAAAACGCTTATCAATAATTTGTCTGGCTCTATTAGAAATAACCATTATACTTGTATAAATATCAGCTTTATCTGATACTATATCATTTAATTTGATTGCTTCTATTTTCATTTTATTTTCCTTTTAATTAATTTTTCAACTTTATCTACAGTTTTATTTAAATCTTTATTTATAAATGAGTGATCAAACTTTTCTTTATATTCCATTTCAGTTTCAAATCTTTTTAATCGGTGTTTTATTGCAAGTTCTTGTTCATTACCTCGTTTAACTAATCTTTCATGTAAGGCTTCTTTTTGCTCATTAATATTATCTCCTGGTGGNTCTATAAAAAGTAATAGAGTGTTATCTGGATATTCTTCTTTTATCGCCAATCCACCTTTTACATCAATATCAAAAATCATAACTCCTGAAGCATCTTCAACATTTGACCACAAAGTTCCGTATTTATTTCCGTGAACAATTTCCCATTCNATAAAATCTCCAAATTTCACATTATGTTCAAAATCTGAATTCGAAATAAATTTGTAATCTTTNCCATCAATTTCACCTTCTCTTGGAATTCTTGTTGTAACAGATACTGAAAATTTCCATTTATTATTTCTTTTAATTAATTCTTTACAAATTGTGCTTTTACCAGTTCCTGAAGGTGCTGCTAAAATTATTAATAAACTGTTCTTCATAATATATTCTGTATTTGCTCCCTTATCTTCTCTAAACTAGTTTTTAAATCTACTACTAAAGTACTTATTACTTTATTATTAGATTTAGAACCAATTGTGTTTATTTCTCTGAATAATTCCTGGCATAAAAAATTTATTTTTTTTCCAGGATGATTTTCATTTTTAATATGATATTCAAATTTTTCAATATGATAATTAATTCTGGAAGTTTCTTCAGATATATCATATTTGTCTGAAAATATAGCTAATTCTCTATAAAGCTTACTATCATCCAACTCAAAGTCATATTGACTTAATACTATCTTAATTCTTTTTTTATAATTTTCAAAATGTTCTTTTTTGTTTTTATCTTCTAATTTTATCAATTTAGAATTGATATTCTTAATAATTTTGAGATTATTTTTTATTTCTTTTTCAATTTTTTTACCTTCACTTCTCCTAGATTTTAACAAATCAGAAAAAGCTTTTTCAAAAGTATTTAAAATTAAATTTTGATTTTTTTCATTTAAATCAAATTCNTCTGATATTAGCTTACTTAAAATATTATCAATAGAGACGTTTAATGAAACATTACTTTTGTTAAATTTTTTATCAATTGGAACAATTGATTTGTAAANACTATCAAGTTTATTACTATCAATTATAGTATTATTTGATTTCAAATCATTAAGTTTTATCTTACAAAACAATTGAATAGAACCTCTGATAAAATACTCTTTACATTTATCATGGATTATTTTTTCAAGAGAATTAATTGTACTAGGGATTCTTATATTTAAATCAAAAAATCTGTTATTAGTTGATTTAATGTTTATTTCAATAGAAAAATTTTTATTTTTTCTATCTGCTAAACCAAATCCTGTCATGCTTGTTATCATTATAATTGCCTTCTATTATACACTTTCTAAAAAGGCATTAATATTACACACTAAAATGTTAATCTGCAATATGAATAATTTTAATATAAAAATTGTTAAATATTACTTATTCCTATTAGAAATTTTTGAGAATATCCTAAGTCATCATTTTGAGGAATTATATAACAATAACCTATATTATATTTTTTATATTTTATATAAAAACCTAAATTGATTTTTTCTAATGAAGATTTTGACATTAATAATGAAAAATGATCATTATAAAAATAACTAGATCCCACCATATAATTTCCATTCAAAAAATTTATATCAATGCTATTATTAAAATTTTTGAAATTAAAGTTTGAGCCAAAAATTATTTTTGAATCAATATTATTTTTGTATCCAGTTGTCCAGTACGTTTGATTTAGAAAATCTTTAAAAACTAAACCAATTTTTATTTTTTTATATTTTTTAATTATTCCAAAATCAAAAGAATGTGACAATGATTTTTCATCTAGAATACTCAAAATATCAAATTTAGTATTTATTCCAACATTATAATTTTTAAATTTAAATGGCTTTGATAATAACAACCCTATATTTGTATGTGAAAATGTAGTAATCATTCCATAATCAATTTCATTTACTTCTACATTTCCATTTTGGTTAAAATCTTCCCAAGCATTTGAAGTATTAAAAATATCATCAATTGAGGTTCTTAATAAACCTATATAAATGTTTTCTAATAATGGTGTATGTATTGAAAAATACAATTGTTGATTTTCTAATATTCCATTAAACTTACTTCCAAGTATTGAATACATATGATCCATTGAATTAGAATTACATGCAGGATTTAAAAAATTATAAATATGATTGTCGTTTTCAAATGATGCTACAAATGAATTAGTCGACATTTTAAAATCATGAGAATGATCAAAAATATTATTAGAAAATAAAAAATTAATTGAAATGAATATAATTATTAATAGCTTCATAAAAATTTTGATTAATCCTTATATTTTTTAATTAATTCGTTTAAAATATTTAAAGCCTCAATTGGAGATATATCATTAATTTTAATTTTGTTTAATTCATTTATAAAATCTTTTGAAATATTTATATTATCATCTTCCATGTCTTTAACAATTGATTTTATTTCATCATTTGAAATTAAAAATTCACTATTTTGTTTTTTAGTTAATAGTTTTAGATATACTTTTGATTTTGATATTATTTGATTTGGAAGTCCTGCCATTTTTGCAACATAAATTCCATAACTTTTATCAGTACCTCCAGAAACAATTTTTCGTAAAAACACAATGTCTGATTTTCCAGAAGATTCTTCAACCAAAACATTTAAATTATTAGCATATTTTAAATCTTCTGCAAGATTTACAAGTTCGTGATAATGCGTAGCAAATAAAGTTTTAGCTTTTATTTTATCATGTATAAACTCTGTAATTGCCCAAGCAATTGAAAGCCCATCATATGTCGAAGTTCCTCTTCCAATTTCATCTAATAAAATTAAACTTTTTTGAGAAGCATTATTAATTATGTTTGCAGTTTCCTGCATTTCAACTAAAAATGTTGATTCTCCTTCAACTAAATTATCACTAGCCCCTACTCTGGTAAATAATTTATCTACAATACCAATTTTTGCATATTCTGCTGGTACATTAGATCCTATTTGTGCCATAATTACTATTAATCCAATTTGTCTTAAATATGTACTTTTTCCTGCCATGTTGGGACCCGTGATAACAGATAAATATTCTTTTTCTTTTAAAAATGTATCATTAGAAATAAATTGATTTTCATTCATAAACATTTCTTCAATTACTGGATGTCTACCATTTTTAATTTCAATATTATAATTTTGAGTAATTTCTGGACGTGTGTAATTATTTTTTACTGAAATAAAGGCAAAGGATGAAAAAATATCTATTTTAGATATAATTAAGCAATTATTCTGTATTTTTGAGATATAATGCATTATTTCATTACATAATTTTTGGAAAATATCATTTTCTAATGATGATATTTCATGTTCAGCATTAAGTATTTTATGTTCAAATTCTTTCAATTCTTGCGTGAAATATCTCTCATTATTAACCAATGTTTGTTTTTTTATAAAATTGTCTGGTACTTTATTTGAGTGAATTTTTGTAACATCAATATAATATCCAAAAATTTTGTTAAATTTTATTTTTAAACTTGAAATATTAGTTTCGTTTTTTAATTTTGTTTGATATTCTATCATCCAATCATTAGCATCGTTTGATATTTTTCTTAATAAATCTAATTCTTTTGAAAAACCATCTTTTATGAAATTACCTTTTTTAATGCTAATAGAAGGTTCTTTTTTTAGAGTTTTAGTAATAGTTTTAATAAGACCTTTGGTATCAGATATGCTTTCAATAAGAGATAATAAAAAAACTTTATCTTTTGATAGCATAAGTTTGAACTGATTTAAAAATTCTAATGAATCAGCAAGATTTATTATATCAGATGGATTTGCTTTGGAGCAAGAAATTTTTGAAATGATTCGCTCAATATCATATGTTTTTTTTAATTCGGTTCTTGTCTTTTCTATAAAATCAAAATCATTTTTAAATTCCTCAACCAAATCTAATCTTTCATCAATTAATGTTTTATCAATAAGTGGATTTGTTATCCATTTTTTTAATAGACGACTTCCAGATGAAGTGATTGTTTTATCTATTGAAGAAATAAATGTTCCTTTTTTCTTATTATTATTGAGTAATGATTCAAATAACTCCAAATTTTTAATTGTATAGTAATCTAACTGCATTGAATTAGTATATGATAAAGATTTTATATTATCAATGTGTAGAGAATTAGAAGTAAAATTTTCTTTTAAATAATAAAGTAACATACCTGANGATATCACAGATGAATTTTTATNTTTTAAACCAAAACCTTTTAGTGATTTTACATTGAAATGATTNCATAATATTTCAGTATTAAAATNAAGATCATTAATCCAATCTGGTATAGTATTTGTATATAAATGATTTAATGATTTAAAGTTTTTAAATAACTTTTTCTGATTTTCAATTAAAATTAACTCAGATATATCATACTTTGAAATTACATTATCTACATCTTTTTGATCAATTATGTTTGAATAAAACTCACCTGTTGAATAATCTAAAATAGAAATACCAATTCCATACCTATCATAAAATAATGAACATATGAAATTATTTTTATTTTGTTCTAAAAATTTTTCTGATACATTCATACCTGGAGAAACTATTTCTACCACTTCTCTTTTAACTATTCCCTTTGACTGTGATGCATCTTCCATTTGTTCACATATAGCAACTTTATTACCTGCCTTTAAAAGTTTGTATAAATGTTGTTCTAAAGAATGATGCGGAAATCCAGCCAAAGCAACAGATGCTGCTGCTCCATTTGCTCTTTTTGTCAATGCTATACCAAGAATTTTAGATGTTACTTCGGCATCTTTTTCAAAAGTCTCATAAAAATCTCCCATTCTAAATAAAATAATACAATCTTTATATTTATCTTTAATAGACCAGAACTGCTTCATAACAGGGGTAGATTTATTTTGGTTTTGTTTAATCATTTTATTAATTCTCTGGTATTACCATTACGAAATGTAAATTGTATTTTATCTAAATATTCTAGAATAGGTATTGCATATTTTCTTGATATATTAAATAAATCTTTAAATTCAGATACATTGATAGATTGATTTTTATCAAAAAATTTAATTAAGTTATTTTTTAAAATTTTCAAATTACTTTCAGATAAAATAATATTTTGACTTATTCTTACAATTAATTTTTCCGTTTCACATATTTTAATAATTTTATTTAAGTCCTTCTCTGTTTTAATTCCTATTTTTTTCATTAAATCAGATATTGAAGAAGTGTTAAATTTTTCACTTTCTAAAATATCTAAAAGTATTTCTTTAAATTTTTTATCTTCATTACTAAGATTAATCTTGTGTTTGTATAAAGCCCAACCATCAGTTTTTCTTTCAATCAATTTATCCTTTTCTAGCATAATTAGTAACATATCTAAAAAATCAGGACTTATCTTACTAAGATTAGTTAGTTCTTCTTTATTTATACTAGATGCATATTTATGTTTATTGAAATAATTTTCTGTATCCTTAATTAATTTATCTTTAATATTTTGAAATTGCTGATTAGTTAAAATCCAATGTTTATTTAGATGTGAAAAATCTATTATGTTATCATTTCTTTTGATAAAGTCCAAAAGCTCATTTTTAGAATAACCTGCTTGAATACACAAATCATTAAAAGTAATTGGATTATAATGATATTCATTAATTATATGCTCTAAAAAATTGATAGTTTCTGTGTTATTAATAGATGAAATGAAACTCGACATTTCCGATAATTTTAATTTTTTATTAAAAAATTTATTTTTTTCATTTGAATGAACGAGTACNGTTCCACCAGCTAAAGTAAAAATTGGNGAATAATGACGTATGATAAACTTATCATTGAAAGTAGCTAAAATTGGTTTTTCAAAATTAATTAAAACAATTGATGAATCGGATTTTTCTAATTTATTTTTAGTAAAAATATAAATTTTTCCAATAACTTCCGCTGTNCCTAAATGNATGCGAATTCTTTGGTTTCTTTTAATTGGCTTTTGAATGTCATCAAGNGTTTCGATTTTTGCTATGATTGAAAAGGTNGGTTTAAANAAATTATTTTCNACTAATTGATAACCTCGTTTTATATCTCCTTTATNAATATTTTGTAAATTAATAGCAGCCCTTTGTCCTATTGTGATTTTTTTTNTAGAANTGTTATGNGTATTAATTCCTCTTATTTTTGCNAGTTTTGAAATTGGTTCNATTTTGACTTCTTGACCTAAATTTATACNACCTGANATAACNGTTCCNGTAACAACAGTACCAAATCCTTTTATAGAAAAAATTCTNTCAATTGGCATTCTAAANGGACCTGANGNTTTTTTTATTTTATAATTAAAATTTTCTAACTTTTCTTTTAACTTTTTTATTCCAATATTTTTAATCGTTGATATTTCTAGAATATCNGATTTTTCATATTTTGATCCATTTAANAGATCATTAATCTCTAGTTTAACTAATTCTAACATATCTGAATCAACTAAATCAATTTTATTNATAATAATAATTAGACTTGNAACATTAAGTAGTTTTANAATGTTNAAATGATCTTTTGTTTGNGGCATTATACCATCATCTGCAGCNACTACTAATAGNCCTACATCTATTGATTGAACNCCAGATAACATATTNTTTATNAAATCTTGGTGACCTGGTACATCTATTAATGTAATNTGATCATTTAAAAATGCAATCCCTAAATCAANTGTCATACCTCTNGATTCNTCTTCTTTTAAAGACCCTGAAAATTCATCAGTCAAACATTTNATAATGGATGTTTTTCCATGATCAATATGACCTGACAATCCTACTATAAGTTCATTCATTAGCCTAGTTCGTTNATTGAANTTGANAATAGATTNATTTGATCATTTGGNATTGCNTTTAAATCAATGAAAAAAGTATCATCATTAATATAACCTATGATTGGTGTTTTTAAGGAAGTAAACATTTGATAAAGTTTNNTGACTGAAANATNTTCTGGTTTAAAAGATAAAGCAACACTTTCCATTTTTTCCGTNGGTAGNGANCCACTTCCTGCTTCAACAAATGANTTTTGGATTGATATATTATANTTTTGTTTAATTTGAGAACTTATTTTTNATAATNTTTTTTCNGCATTATCAAAAAGTTCTTTATTTGTCCTTATAAATAATTGTACTGCTAAATTTTTNTCTGTTACTTCTTTTGTTGAATAATATGTNCGTAATATATTTTCTAAAATAGAAATTCTAATTTTATCNCATCTTACTGCTCTGTAAATTGAATTNTNTTTAATTANNTTAACCAAATTTNTATCTCCAGANATCATACCAGATTGAGGCCCNCCAAGTAATTTNTCACCACTAAAATTTATTATATTNGCTCCAAGATTAACATATTTTTTAATCATTTTTTCCATAGGTAANCCAAAAGATTTAAAATCAAAAATTGATCCNCTACCTAAGTCTANAATTAATGGAATATTATNTTTNTTAGATAATTTGGATAGTTCTTTTATATCAATNTCATTTGTAAANCCAATGACCTTATAATTACTTGTATGGACATATAAAATTGCACCNGTAGAAGAATTAATTGCTTTTTCGTAATCTGATATATGNGTTTTATTTGTTGTTCCNACTTCAACCATAATACTATTTGATTTTTCAATTACNTCAGGNATTCTAAANGAACCACCAATTTCAACCTGNTGTCCTCTNCTTATAATTACTTCTTTCTNATTNCAAATACTATTTAATGTTAACATTACGGCAGCAGCATTNTTATTAACAACNATTGTATCTTCNGTACCACATACACTATTAATTAAATTTGAAATATGAATATTTCTATCACCTCTTTTACCATNTAAAACATTAAACTCNAGATTAGAATATGGNTAATTTTGATTTATACCNTCNATTAATATTTCTTTTGCGATTGGTGCTCTTCCTAAACCTGTATGTAAAACAATTCCTGTTCCGTTAATTACAGGTTTTAAACTTTTAGATGNAGTAAATTCAATNGATTTGAGTATTTCATTAGATATATANTCTTTNGGATTATCTAAATGTTTATGATTTTGAAATTTAGTTCTTATNTCATTTAANATGATATTAAGATTATATTTTAAAAATTCTTTCGGAACATTNTTATACGAATTTTTNAATTGATTTATAATTTCATCAATTGAAGGAATTAATTTAAGAGCCTCACGGACTTTNTTTTGTTTATCATTCATAATGAGCAACTCATATTATTTAACATAATAACTCTTTTTCATCTATTGAATCAATTTGTTNAGGNAGGAGGTGTTCCTNAGCATATTTCAAATATAATTTTTTTGAAATCATCAACTTGAATAAATCTGGATCAATCTCATTATCTTTTACCATAAATTTTAAAATTCCTAAAGCTTTNGATAATTTATAAGGNTTTTTATANGGTCNATCAGGAGCAGTCAATCCTTCAAAAACATCTGCTATAGCAATTATCCTAGCTTGTAGAGGTAATTGATCTGCTGTATATCCATTTGGATAACCTTNACCATTTAATTTTTCATGGTGNCATCCTGCAATATANGGAACTTCTTTTAAATGATCAGGATAANTTAGTTTATCTAATAACTCATAACTTAATGATACATGATTTTCCATTATTTTTCTATCTTCTTCTGATAAAGTTCCTTTTGATATTGTAAGAAAATCTACATCGCTNTCAGATAAAATTGATTCTGTANTATCATCAATTGAAATNTCATGCTTNGCAATTTCTCGTACTTTTTCTTNTAATTCATCAGACATGAANTCACCACCTANATTAGATTGTTCTAAAAATTTGAACTCTTCATTTACTTNGTTTANTTTANTATTTAATGCATCTATATCAGNATCAGATTTATTAATTTGTTTTTTATAAATNTCTAACTCAATATCTCTNTTTAANATTTCAAATCTTAACTTTATATGNTCAATTTTATCATATAATCCCTGTAATTTAGTTGATTTNTTCATNATATGGTCTGGAGTTGCAACTTTACCAAAATCATGTAACCATGCAGCTACAAATAATTCATCCATTTNATCTTCTGAAAAAGAAAAATCTTTNTATNTNTCATTTGTATCTGAATTAATGTATTCNGCNATCATCATAGANATAAGTGGTACTCGNTTNCAATGNCCACCAGTAACTGGATCTTTTTTATCCAATGCATCTACTACTAATTTTATAAATGATCTAAATAATNTTTTTTGTTCTTCNATTAATAATTGATTTGTAAGTGCAACAGAAGCTTGAGAACTTAATGCTTCAACTAATTCAACTAAGTCATCTGAAAATGAAATAATTTTANCATCTTTTTTAGCATTAAGTAATTGTAAAACTCCAATAACTTTATTTTTATGATCTTTNAGTGGAACATTTAAAAATGATTTAGAATGATAATTATGTTTTTTATCAAAACCTTTTACTCCTGAAAAATCATATTCATTNTTATCATAAGCATCTTTTATATTAATTGTTTTNCTTTTTAAAGCNCATACAGCAGATACATTATTCAAATTTTTACTTCCATCTTCATTNAATAATTTTACAGGATAAATTGATTCTGGNACTGGATCAGATGAACCACCAAATTTAATTTGAAGTGATTCNGTCTGCATTATNTCAAAACTAAGTTTTTTATNATCATTAGTNATTAAATAAAGNGTACCTCCATCAGAATTAGATATTAGTCTAGCTTCATTTAGAATTTTTTCTAATAAGATATTGATATTTTTTTCTTTNGATAAAGAAATTCCAATATCNATTANTTTACTTAGTTTGCTGGTATTTNNTGATTTATTCAAAAACTACTCTTTTGTTTTTATTCTAGCAGCTTTTCCTTTTAAATTTCTTAAATAGTAGAGTTTTGCTCTTCTAACTTTACCTTTTTTAAGAATTTTTACNGAATCAATNATAGGAGAATGATAAGGGAAAATCCTTTCAACTCCAACACCATTAGATATTTTTCTTACAGTAAAGGTTTTNCTTGTACCNGCTCCAGCNGATTGNGAAATAACTACACCATCAAATAGCTGAACCCTACTTCTNTTACCCTCTGTCACTTTTACACCAACAGAAATTGTATCTCCAGGTTTAAAATCTGCNATATCTGATCTTAAACTGTCTTTTGTTNCATTCATTATTTTATTCATTTTTAACTCCATCTAATTTTCTTCTTTAAATTTTTTCCATAAATCNGGTCTATTTTTTTTTGTTTTTTCTTTTTTAATATCCATTTTCCAATCTTCAATATTTTTGTGATGACCTGATAAAAGNACATCTGGTACCTTTTTATCTCTGTANATTTCAGGTCTAGTATAATAATCACAATCAAGTAAATTANNTTGAAATGAATCAGTTTCTGCTGATTCAATATTATTTAAAACTCCAGGAATCAATCTAATTACNGAGTCTNCAATAACAAGAGATGACAATTCTCCTCCTGTAATTACATAATCNCCAATTGAATACTCATCAGTAACTATTTCATCNCGNACTCTTTGATCAATTCCTTTGTAATGTCCACAAATAAAAACCAGNGATNCATTTGATTTAAGTTTTTTNGCCTCATTCTGATTAAATACTAAACCATCAGGNGAGGGAAAAATAACTCTGGNTTTNACAGATTTTAAATGTTTTTTTACAATCATCANAAGCNCTAAATATNGGTTCTGGCTTCATAANCATTCCAGTTCCNCCACCAAATGGATAATCATCAATATTANNGTGAGGNGGATCAGCATATTCAAATAAATTATANACCTTATAANNAATAAGNCCNCTATCTTGNGCTTTTTTAATCATACTATTTTCCATAANGCTANTNATAACATTTGGAAAAGGTGTAATAAAATGAATATTCATTATTCTAATATNCCCTTATGTAAAGTCATAACCAACTTTTTACTATTTTTATCAAAAAACAAAATTAACTGTTTTGCAAANGGTACCATTTTTTGACCTANATTTGTATCAATAAGCAAAACATCATTTCCTTGAATTGGGACAACATCAACAATCTTNCCAATTCTATTTTCATTTTGATCAAAAAGATAACAATCTATATAATCTATAAAGTAATTTTCATCATTTTCTAATTCAGGAAATATATCTTTACTNATNTAAAATTTCTCATTTGAGAATTTTTCTATTTCATTTCTACNTGAACATTCAATAAATCTAATTAAATTTTTTTTAGAATTATAGTTTATATCCTTAATTGTCAAAAAATATCTATCCTGATTTTTAAAAAAAATCTTATCATCGATTNTAAGAAGTTTAGATTTTTCATTAAAAAATCTAATAGATACATTACCTTTTAAACCATGAGGCTTTCCAAGAAATCCAAATGGTATTAAATCATTTTTATTCAATTATTTCTAAAAGTGCTCTTTTTCCACCTGCTTTTGCTGTCGCNGCAGATAGTAAAGTTCTTAAGGAACCTACATTTTTTCCTTTTTTACCAATAACTTTACCAACATCACCTTCACCTACTTTAAGTTCATAAATTAAAGTATTTTCACTTTCAGTTAAATTTATTTCAACTTCATCTGGTTTATCCACAATTGCTTTAATCATGCCTTCTAATAGATCTTTCATTTCCATAGTCTTCTCCCTNTACTAGTTGTTTTNTTACTTATCTTCAGTGTCTGAATTTTTATCTTCAGTTTTATNNTCTTCTGCTGCTGGAGCCTCTGCTTCTTCTGCTGGAGCCTCTGCCTCTNCTGCTGGAGCCTCTTCTGCTTCTGCTGCCTCTGCCTCTGCTGCTGGAGCCTCTGCTTCTTCTGGAGCCTCTGCCTTTTCTTCTGGAGCCTCTTCTGCTTCTGGAGCCTCTGCCTCTGCTGCTGGAGCCTCTGCTTCTTCTGCTGGAGCCTCTTCTGNTTCTGGAGCCTCTGCCTCTGCTGCTGGAGCCTCTTCTGCTGCTGGAGCCTCTGCCTCTGCTGCTGGAGCCTCNNCNTCTGCTGCATCAACTTCTATATCTTCTGCAGACTTAGCTTTTGATTTCTTAGATAATTTCTTATCTTTTTTTCTTTGATTCCTCGACTCTTCATTTTTTTGCCATTCTTCAAGTAATTTTTCTATTTCGCTATCTGATTTACCTTGTGTTATTAAATGCCACTTATAACTTAAACCAGTTCTTTTAAATAAAGAACCAACAGATTCAGATGGTATTGCGCCATCTTTAAGCCATTTAATGACTAAATCTTCTTTGATATTGCAGTCATGATTTGAACTTACAGGATTAAACCATCCTAATCTTTCAATTTCTCTTCCACTTCTGCGTTTACTTGAATCAATGGCTACTATTCTGTAAAAAGGACTTTTCTTTCTGCCCATTCTTTTAAATCTTATTTTAACTGCCAATGTTTACTCCTTCCATAATTGAATTACAATGAATTTAACCAAAATTAAATGGTAAATTCATATTATTTTTATTTTTCATTTTTTTGATCATTATTTTCATTTGATTAAATTGTTTTATCAATGTATTAACTTCCTGAACAGTTCTACCACTCCCATTTGCAATTCTTTTTCTTCTTGATCCATTAATTATTTCTGGCTGAACTCTTTCTTTCTTTGTCATTGAATTTATAATTGCTTCAATCCATTTAAACTCATCTTCATTAATATTTACATTTTTCTTAATTTTTGAAAATCCTGGAATCATAGACATGATACTTGATAAAGATCCCATTTTCTTTATCTGATGGATTTGATTTTTATAATCCTCAAATGTAAATATACCTTCTTTTAATCTTTGCGCACTATTAATAGCAATATCTTTATCAATAGTTTGCTCAGCTTTTTCAACTAAACTTATAATATCCCCCATACCTAAAATTCTTGATGCCATTCTTTCTGGATGAAAAATTTCAAAGTTTTTTACTGACTCACCTACACCTATAAATTTAATTGGTTTACCTGTGCACTCTCTTAAAGATAATGCAGCACCACCTCTAGAATCACCATCTAATTTTGTTAAAATTATACCTGATATATCTAGACAACTATTAAATTCAACCGCAGAGTTAACTGCATCTTGTCCTGTCATACTATCAGCCACATATATAATTTCATCTGGTTTTGAAATGTTTCTAATTTCTTTTATTTCATCCATTAATGAATCATCAATATGAAGTCTTCCAGCTGTATCAATAATTAAACAATCAAAAGGTTTTGATTTAAAATATTCTAAACCTTTTTTAACCACATCTGTTGGTTGCTTACAATTATCAATAGAAAATGTTTCAATATCGTGTTCTGATGACAAAACTTTTAATTGTTCAACTGCAGCAGGTCTTTGAAGATCTGCAGCAATCAACAAAGATTTTCTATTTTTTTTATTCTTTAAATGATAAGCTAATTTTACTGATGTGGTAGTTTTTCCTGAACCTTGAAGGCCAGCAAGTAAAATTACAGAAGGTTTTTTCTTGCAAAAATCATCTGTACTATGTTGACTCCCAAGAAATTCAGTTAACTCATCTTTTAATAATTTTACAAATTGTTGGCCAGGCTTAATTGAGGTGAAAACTTTGTGACCCTTTGATTTATCTTTTACTCTATTTATAAAAGATTTTGCAACTTTATAATTTACATCTGCCTCCAATAATGCTCTTCTTACGTCTCTTAAGGTAGCATCAATATTTGACTCTGTAATTTTACCCTCACCTTTGATTGAGTTTAAAACTTTATTTAATCTTGTCTGTATTTGTTCAAACATTTTTTTTTATAATTTTTAATTTAATTTATTTTACAGCCAGGTAATTTAATTCTCTCGACTTAACTCTGCAAGAGAATAAAAAATTCTATGAGATCTTATTTTTTTAATATAACACTTCGAAATTCAGAACTAATTTTATTCCATTCAAAATCCTCAGCAAAACTTTTTAAATCTTTTAGATTTTTTGGATTTTTGATTTGATCTATAATTAATTTAGAAAATTCAAAATGCGTAGTAGCTAATGAAAAATTATTGTTTAATTTTTTTAGATCCTCATTAAAATCCGTCATAACAATAGGTTTTTCCATCAAAGAATATTCAAATATTTTATTTGGTAAAATAAACTTAGATAAATTATTTTTTTTAAATGGTATGATGCATACGTCAGCATAACTTAAATATTTTCCAATATCAGAATAGTTTATACTTGATATATAATTAACATTTTTACACTGTCTAATTCTATTGAAATCTTTTTTGATTTGCCTTTTAATAGTACCAATGAATATAAATTTAATATCAGATAGGTCTGAAATTACATTTTGTATCAACTTGTAATCTAACCTAGTATCAATTGAACCAATGTACATAACAATTTTTTCATTATGTTTTTCAATTACATCATTGTTGGATGATTTTAATAGCAATTTTGAATCTACACCATTTGATATTATTTTAATTTTTTTATGATATTCTTCTGGTATGAAATATTTATATGAATCAAATGGTATAATGATCTTATCTGAAAATTTTAAAGTTTCGTTGAAATAGTACAATTTATTTTTCGAGTTTGGAAATGCAAGAGGATTATCATTACAATCGTATACTATATCAACATTTAATTTTTCTTTTAACTTTATTAAAGATTTAATCCAATATACATTTGAGATAACTAATACATCAGGATTAAATTTTGTGTTGGTTAAAAGTTTTTTTAATAAATAGTTCCCAATTTTTTTTAAAATATATTTCATTGGAAAAAAATTTAAAAAGATATTAATAAATCCCACATCAGAATTTTGTATTTGGGGTATCGTTATGTATTTTATATTCTTTTCAATAGATATATTAAAATTATTTTTTAAATTAAATGATATAGGTTCTACAAATAAAATCTCATCACTATCTTTAAAATTAGATAGTATATGTTGTTTTCGAGTCCTTAAATAGGACCATTTTATCTCTGAGAACCAAATAATTTTCATTTTATTATAAATTTTATATGAATTTATTAAAAAATATTAAAATAGATAAATCTAAAATAACACAACTAGGTTATGTTTTAACTACATTATTTGTGTTGACAGTAATTTTATACAGAAATTTTGTTACAGGAAGTCAAATTTTTGCCTCAAGCGACTATTTTGCACCTAAAATGATTTCTGAATCTATTAAAAATCTACAAATTATATATGGAGAATACCCATTTTGGCTCCCTTCCATATTTGGTGGAATGCCTACAGTCCATTCATTACAAAATATTTCTAATTATTATTTTCCAAATTATGTATTAGATATTTTAAAAATATTTTCAACACCTGAAATATGGACACAGTTATTACACCTTATTTTTGGAGGAATGGGAGTTTATATATTACTAAAATTCTTAAAAACTAATTCATGGACTGCAATAATTGGAGCAATCTCCTTTTTAATGATACCTTACATGAATGTATGCATCGTTCATGGTCACGGAAGTCAAATAATGACTGCATCCTATTTTCCGTGGGTTTGCATTTCCTTATTTAGATTGAGAGAAAACATAACTATCAAAAATTTAGGTTTGTTAGCCATACTTATTGGCTTTCAATTACAAAGAGGTCATATACAAATTGCTTATTATACCTGGATAATGATTGGTATTTTTGTGTTATTTTCTATCGTTTCAAATAGAACTCAATTCAAATTTTACTATTATATATTAATTTCTCTATGTTCTGGATTTCTAATGTCTATATCCATTATATGGCCAAGTTATCTTTATTCTGAACACTCCATCAGAAGTATTTCTAATGGCGGTGCTGCTTTTGAATATGCGACTAATTGGTCATTTTCATTTTCAGAGATGATTACTTTTTTAGTTCCATCATTTTATGGTTTTGGTGGATCAACATATTGGGGAACTATTGAACCCGCAATGACAGATTTTCCAAACTATTTAGGATTGTTAACTATAATCTTTGTGATTTATAGTCTAATCATGAAAAATAAAAACTATTATTTTTTATTTTTTATAGTAAATTCATTTTTCTTTTTATTGCTTTCAATGGGTAAAAATTTCTTTTTATTTGAAGATATTTTTAATCTTCTTCCATTTTTTAATAAATTTCGCGTGCCAATGATGAGTCTTATGATGTTTCAATTTTCTTTCGTTATAATTTCAGCAATTGGTTTACAACTTTTCATAGATAATATAAATAATAAAAAACACATTCAATCTTTAGTTTCAATTGCCACGTTTATTGGACTTGTTCTATTATTTATCAAATTTGTAACAGTTAATACAATAAATTTAAATTCTTCAATTAGTTATATTGTAAAGCAAATGATTCATGATGACTTAAATAGATCTCTTTTAATAATTATATTATTCATATCAGTTACGGGATATTTATTGTATAGTACAATTAAAAAGACGCATATTTTAGCGATAATATTAATTCTTACATGCATTGATATGTATTTTATAAACAATAAAATAATAAATTATAATAATGTTATATTAAATTCTAAATCTATAGAAAATGTATTAAAGCCTCTAAATACCCTAAAATCAACAAACGTTATTAGTAGCATACCATCGAGATCAATATCATTTACTGGATACAATGGTATAAGAAATTGGATGTCTTATACTAATCTACAAGACATAACAGGTTACCATCCTGCAAAATTAAAAAATTATGGTTTATTTGAACCTTACCTTAATACAAATATCGGTAGAAATTTATTTAAGATGCTTAATGTTGAAAATATTGTTAATTGGAATGGTGAATGGGAAATTAGTTCAACATTACAAAATTTAGAACCGTTAGATAGAATATTTATGATTGATAATCTTATTAATTACAATAAAGATGAAGAATTATTAATAGCTATGAATAGCGATAATTTTGATCCACGTAAAACATCATACACAAAAAATAGCATTCCTTTTTTTAATAAACCAAATACATCCTCGAATGTAAAAATTCTAAAATGGACACCTAATCACATTTTAATTGAAACTAATTCAAATGTCCCAATATTAGTTGGTTTAAGTGAGATTTATTATCCTAATTGGGAAATCGCAAGTCACGATATTGATATCATTGAAATTAATGGATTATTACGTTCTTTTGTAGCGCCTAAAGGTAGTCATAAAATTAAAATGGTATTTAATTATGATGATATTTATTATTCTTCTATAATTAGTAAATTTATCTTCCTTTTAATGCTTTTTTTAACCTTATCCACAAAAATATCCACAATTTTCAAAAGTAAAAATGAAAGTAGCTAAAATTGAACTACACCATTGTTTATAGAGCAGAAAATTCATATGAAGCAAATTTTATCAAGGGTATTCTTAGAGTTTATTCTATTGAATCTAAACTTTTAGGAGATAATCTTTCAATTGCAGTTGGAGAACTTCCTGTTGATGCTATGCAAGTTGATATTTTAGTTGAAAATACTAATTTAGTTAAAACAAAAAAAATTTTACGTGATTATAAAAATAATTTAACTAACAAAAAATTAAAAGACCGTAATTGTATAAATTGCAATGAATTAATACCATCATCATTTGAAAAATGCTGGAATTGTGGCACTCAATAATTATTTAATGAATTTTAATTATGCTTTCTAAACAACAAAAAATATTTTATAAAAAAATGTTCTTTTTTAGCGCCATTTACAATTGGATTATTTCTATATCATTTTTTTTTGGATATAAAGCTATTCTTCCTTTATTAAGCATGAAACCACCTATCTACTCCGTATTTTTACTAATTATGTTATTTTTTGTTTTTGTTATTGGAATGGGATATTATTGGGTATCTTCTGACATAAATAAAAATCACGATATTATTAAAATGGGTGCTTTGATGAAATTAGGGGTTGTTGTACTTATTTCATGGGCATGTTTATCCAATCAAATTCACCCCATTCTTATAGTGCCTGCTATTGGTGACCTAATATTTATCTTATTTTTTATTAGTTTTTTAAAAGAATATAAATAATTACAATTTTTTATAAATTACAAAAAGGAGTTTTTTAATGATTTTATAGTAAGCCTATGGAATTGAAACGGAAATAGCAATTCCTAATGACCATATGAAACCTTAAATAACTTCAAATTTTTGTTTCATATTAACTTCAATTTATTTTATAATTCCTAATTCATTCATACAATTTTTTATTTTTTCAAATGAAGATTCAATATTATCATCAACACCAACAGATAAACGAATTATTCCTTTACTTAATCCCATCTCAATTTGTTCTTCATCACTAATCTCGGAAGAAGTACTATTTCCTGGTAAACTAAATAAAGTTTTAAAATAACCTAAACTTACTGCAAGAAAACCAATTTTTTTTTCTTGCATTTTCTCCATTAATGATTCTGCTAAACTCTCATCACCTACATCAATAGCTAAAATTCCGCTATAACCATATTTCAAATTCATAATA